>JAHEZH010000003.1:0-12940 GCA_023251155.1 Flammeovirgaceae bacterium
CCGCTCCGCCATACTCTATTGTGTTTACGCCACCTCCCAGATTGAGGATGTTGAGCAGATCCGGATCAAAACCGGTGTTTGGAGTAAGACTCCAGTTCCATACGGCTCCATTTAAGTTGTTCAAATTTCCATTGACGTTCACATCAAAAAAATTACCTGACTGCCGAAGTGTACCACTGTTATTGACCGTCATATCTCCACCATCATCCGTACCCCCTGGTGTGGTTGCATCTCCATCCAAAGACACAAATGACAGTATGGCTCCACTGCTATTGTTAATGATATTGTTATCGTCAGCAGTTCCATTCACGGTGAGGTTTCCGGAAAAAGTAGCTGTGTTCGCATTTGTGAAGGTGTTGTTATCATCATCAAAGAATAAGGTGGTGGCTGTCAGTGTTCCATTATTGGTAAAGGATACATTATTCGTCCCTGACGCATACTCTATTCGATCTGCGATGGTGACCGTACCTGACATGTTATTCGTGAGGGTGGTGTTATCCACAAGAAACAAAATATCATCCGTGATATTCAGCGTTCCTCCTCCCGTAAAATGGTGTGTGCTTCCGGCGTTATCATCAAAGGTGACATCTTCAATAACCACTGAACCGCCTGCATCTACGTGTAACGTTGCCCCGCCTGCATTCTGATTAAAATCAATCTGAGCATTCGCTTGGCCATTCGATGTGAGCGAACCTCCGCTTCTCACACGAAACAATCCGTTTTGGATGCCCAGGTCGACATCAGCAGTCATATACCGAAGTGTGCCTGTGTTTCTGATGTCTACCCCGCCCACAGCAACATCCGCAGTTAAGTTCACCGTTCTGCCTCCTCCTATTAACGCTACCTGAGAGGCACTGGGGGGTGCTGATGCATTGCAGGGACCTGCAAAGTCAATGGTAGACCATGTTGAGGCCACGTTCCAATTGGCTGATGCACAGCTATAGAGTACAGGGACACTTGTGGCAATCACATTTGTAAATCGAAACCAGGAAGTTGATCCGGAGGTTCTTTCAATGCCACGAACAACAATCTGAACAGTGTTACCCGAGATAATGGCACTTTCATTTACGGTACTACTGCCAAGAAGTGAGCCATCTAATTCGGCAAATAATATCTCGGTTGAACTTCCGTCCACTTTATAATACGCCCTTAAATAGTCGGAAGGATCCGTTAACAGGGTCGCTAACTGAATGGAAATGGTGGCCATACCTGTAAGGCCTATACTAAAATGATCGGACTGCCATACGCCTTCAGTGGCCGTACTGTTTGCGTAGAATCCAGTAACTAAGAGCTGGGTATTTCTGGAGAATATCCCGGCTGCCGGAGTGGTGGTCACTGACCAGGTACCCCCCACTGCGGTACCGGTTGTTGCTCCGTCCGATTCGTCTGAGAAATCTTCAGACCATAAAACTGTTTGTGCAAACACACCATTGAAGCATACCCATAGGAATGCAGTAACAAGCTTTTTCATGCTTCTTGATTAAAGTTTTCAAGTAATACAGATAATTAAAGCCTTGTTCTGCAGACGCACAGACAAGCGATTGACCCACAAGAGTAAGTTACGCTTATTTTAAAGGATATCTCCTAATTCCAGCATCAAAATATAAATGCCTTTAACTGATTATTTCGCAATATGGCAATGGATGATGTCGGTATTTTTCTTAAATTAAAAAACCTCCGCTGAGGGAGGTTCTTCATTCGATCTTAAAATCGTTTTATAAAAAAACAGCTCACCCTTTATAAGTGAGCTTGTTTTCATTTTACTTTCTGCTATAGTTAGGCGCTTCACGCGTAATGGCTACATCGTGCGGATGGCTCTCATGCACACCGGCAGCGGTGATCTTGACAAACTTTGCGCTTTTCAGTTTTTGTAAATCTTTGGCACCGCAGTATCCCATACCTGCTTTCAATCCACCCACTAATTGATAGAGTACTTCGGCTACAGCACCTTTAAATGGTACACGGCCAGATATACCTTCGGGTACTAACTTTTTAATATCGTCTTCTGCATCCTGGAAGTAGCGGTCTTTCGACCCATCGTCCATGGCTTCCAATGAACCCATACCACGGTACGATTTGAATTTTCTTCCTTCGTAAATAATCATTTCACCTGGTGCTTCTTCTGTTCCGGCCAGCAGTGATCCAATCATGATACTATCGGCACCCGCTGCCAATGCTTTTACAATATCGCCCGAGAAACGAATACCTCCATCGGCAATCACTTTAGTGTCTGATCCGCGTACTGCTTTAGCGGATTCATATACGGCAGACAACTGGGGCAACCCAATACCAGCAACGATACGTGTAGTACAAATACTTCCGGGACCAACTCCCACCTTCACCGCATCCGCTCCGGCTTTCGCCAATGCCTTTGCCGCTTCTCCGGTAGCGATGTTCCCTACAATCAATTCAAGGTCACTGTATTTTTTTCGCACTCGCTTTGCTGCATCGATGACACCTTTGGAATGACCATGGGCGGTATCGATACTGATCACATCCACACCTGCCGCCTTTAATGCTTCGATGCGTTCGAGAACATCAGGAGTAACACCCACGGCTGCGCCTACTCTTAATCTTCCATATTCATCATGGCAGGCATTGGGTTTGTTTTTCTTTTTCAGAATATCCTTATAGGTAACGAGGCCTGTGAGTTTACCTTTCTTGTTTACAATGGGAAGCTTTTCGATTTTATATTTCTGAAGGATCACCTCTGCTTTTTCAAGCGTGATGTTTTCGGGGGCGGTGATCAGGTTTTGTTTGGTCATGATCTGATCGATCGGCATGGCCATGTCTTTCTGGAAACGAAGATCACGGTTGGTGATAATGCCTACCAGCATACCATTTTCATCGATTACAGGGATACCACCGATTTTATGCTCACGCATAATTTTTTCTGCGTCACGCACCGTAGAGTTGATACGTAGCGTTACCGGATCGAGAATAAGTCCGCTTTGTGAGCGCTTTACCTTGCGCACCTGCTCGGCCTGGCGGGCAATCGTCATGTTTTTATGAATGAAGCCAAGCCCACCTTCCAGCGCCATGCCGATGGCCAGCTCTGCCTCTGTTACGGTATCCATGGCGGCAGAAACAATAGGGATATTCAGCTTAATATTTCTAGTGAGAAAGCCGGCTGTGCTGGTTTCACGGGGAAGAACATCACTGTAAGCTGGAACTAAAAGCACATCATCGTAAGTGAGGGCTTCAAAGAGGAATTTTGATTGGTCGAGTGCCATGGCAAATAAGTTTGGAACCGTTATTTGCCGGGCAAAGGTAAATCAAGTGCACCACACTTGAGTCACCCGCACAATTAATAATTGATATTTCTTTCTCTCCCTGCGGGAACTTTTTACTTTTTCACCTCATCGCGATAGATCACTCCGCTTTTCATCACCATCACACTCTTCCGAAGGTCAGTAATGTCTTTGGTGGGATCTCCTTTGACGATCAGCAGATCAGCCATCAGGCCTTCTTTAATACGTCCTGCTTTGTCGGCAATATGAAAGACATCGGCACTCACGCTGGTAGCCGATTGCACCACTGCGCTCGCATCCATGCCATAATCTACCATCATTTCCAGCTCGCGCACGTTATCTCCATGTGCAAACACGCCTGCATCTCCACCGGCCACTAAAATCACCCCGGATTGAATGGCGGCCTGAACGCTTTTTCTCTTTTGTTTGATGCGATCGGGTTCCGGGCCAACTCCTTTCTTCCATCCGCGGTACTGAGCGATGGCATCACCGGCAGCCAGTGTTGGGCAGAGGGCTACCTTCTTTTCCTTCATCAATTGAAAAATCTCAAGTGTCCCCTCATCTCCATGTTCTATGGTTTCTACTCCCGCTAAAATGGCTCTGCGCATTCCCTCAGCAGTAGAGGCATGGGCCACCGTTGGCCTGCCGCTGCTTTTTGCTGTTGCTACGATGGTTTTCAATTCCTCTTCCGAAAAAGTGGGCTGTGCTTCACCGTTCTTTCCCCATCGGTAATCCGCGTATACCTTTATGATGTCCGCACCTTTACCAATCTGATCGCGCACCACGCGGATAAGATCATTGCCATCAGCGGGTTCTGCGCCAAGCATCACTTCGAAATCCGTATCGAATCCTTTCGGCCCATACGCCCCCGTAGCCACAATCGCTCTCCCGGCCACCAGCATATGCGGGCCGGGAATGATACCGTCATCAATGGATTTCTTCAATCCCACATCGGCATAACCCGCCCCTTCCGAACCTAAATCGCGCACGGTAGTAAATCCGGCCATCAGTGTATTCCTCGCATGAACCGTAGCCCTTGCCACACGATACGCATCGGACTCCCGCAGCACCTGATCATCCCATGATGTTTCATTATACGGATGAAGCAACAGGTGCGAATGTCCTTCAATAAGACCGGGCAGTAATGTGCACCCCGGAAGTTTAATCACCTCTACGCCAGCAGGAATTTTGATAGAAGCTGCCGGTGCAGCGGAAATGATCTTGTCTTCCAGCACCAGCACCGACCAATGGCGATGCATCTGCTCACCATCAAAAACCTGATCAGGTTGAAGAAGGTATCCTTTCGGACGCTGCGCCAGAGAAAACGAATTAGCGAAAGCGAGGAAGACGAAAAGGGAATAATACCAGCGCATAGTAAAATCAAAACAGGATGAGGAATAAAGAAAGGTAAATGAATAGGGTGGAATTAAAAAAAGAAAGAGACATCCTCCGTAGAAGATATCTCTTTATTAGATCGATCACTTGTTACTTTAAATGGCTTTGAGGGCCGAATCATAGTCAGGCTCTTGCCCGATGGCGGGAACAAGCTCTGTATATTTTACTTTGCCTTGTTTGTCAATAACGACTATAGCCCGTGCGTATAATCCATTCATTCCGCCATCAATCAGCTGTACGCCATATTGCTTGCCAAAATCAGGATTTCTGAAATCACTAAGGGTGATCACATTCGTAATCCCTTCCGCACCACAAAAACGTTTCATGGCGAAGGGCAGATCTTTGGATATACTTAACACCACCGTATCATTCAGTGAAGCCGCCCGTTTATTGAATTCGCGTACCGAAGTAGCGCACACGTTGGTATCGATACTGGGGAAAATATTGAGTACAACATTTTTGCCTTCGAAACTCGCTGAGGTAACATCTTTAAGATCATTACCGGTAAGTGTAAATGAGGGGGCTGTGCTTCCTACGGATGGAAGTTTGCCATTCGTATTAACGGTGTTGTCGCCTAGCTTGGTTTGTGACATGTTATCAATTGTTAGTCGTGGTGTAAAAATTAGTTCAGTTTAAATCTCTTGTAAAGCAGAAAGGGAAAGTTCATCGCAACCGGTCGGAGTCGCGAACCAATTTCTCGTCTTTTTTAATAAAACGCAGCGCCACCCAGTTGAAAACAAGCGCGGCAAAAATCAGATAAAGGCCAAAGTCGTTCTGGATGCTTACAAAATCGTGCGCCTTTTCCAACATCACCAGAAAAGCAACGGCACTGATCATGGCTGCCAGTATGAGCAGGCTATTGAGCATACCCAATTTCATCTGAAGCATCCGGTTATTAAACTTCCTGATTTCGGTAATTGCCACGGTGATGGCCGCTACCACAAACAAAGCGGTGAGTGAGTACGGAAAATAAGTATGGATTTTTACCTCACCGGAAGCGGTCATTTGTTTCTGCATCATGTGCAACGGGTAGAGCGCATACGCATGACCATCTGATGCCACGCCAATCATAATCGGCATTAAAATGCTTCCTATTAAACTTAAAATTGCCAGTGCGAGAAACACCGTTTGAATTCTTTGCCACATAACTTTATAAATTGCACCTCAAAACTAACAAAATATAAGAGGAGGTTCCACATCTTCTCCGGGGTGATACTAATTTATAATGCGCTACTTCTTCCAAATTTGTTATAACGGAAAAAATTACAATGGCTGGCAATCGCAGCCCAACGTGCCCAGTGTGCAGGAGAAAATAGAGAAAGCGCTTTTCACCATTTTAAGAGAAAAGATTGCCATTGTGGCCAGTGGCCGTACGGACACCGGGGTTCACTGCATCAAGCAATATTTCCACGCTGATATTGAAAAGAGTTTCGAGTTTGATAAAGTGCAGCTCCAGCTTAATATTTTCCTCCCCAAAGACATTTCGATCACTGGTATCTTTCGTGTAAGGGAAGATGCCAGCGCCCGTTATGATGCTTTTGAGCGCACCTACCACTACCACATCACCAAAATAAAAGATCCGCTCAGGGTAGGAATGGCGTATCATTATTTTAAAGAGGTGGATGTGCCAACCATGAACAAAGCCGCTGCGTTATTATGCGGAACTCATGATTTTCAATGCTTTAGTAAAGTAAACACCGATGTAAACCACTTTATTTGCACCTTGAAAAAGGCAAAGTGGAATGAAAAAGGGAATACTTTGGTTTTCACCATCACGGGCAACCGGTTTTTGCGCAGCATGGTAAGAGCCATCATCGGCACATTACTCGATGTGGGTACCGGAAAAATATCGGTACCGGAATTTGAAAACATTATTAAAAGTAAGGACAGAAAAAAAGCAGGCATGAATGCTCCCCCGGAAGGTCTTTACCTGGTAGATGTAAAGTATCCGAAAAGAATTTTTATAAAGTAGTGCTTCTGCTGTTGGAAGCTAATTTTGAACTGATCCAGTGGAAAAAGAAAAAGTAAGCAGTGGCAATATTATCGACTTCAAAGTGCTGGGGAGAATTCTCCAGTTCATCACTCCCTATAAAGGTCGCTTCTACACCATTATCGTACTGACCATCGTACTCGGCTTTCTTGCGCCAGCACGTGTCATGCTCATCCAGTACACACTGGATCATGATGTAGCGCAAGGAGATTACCAGGGCATGGTAAATGTCATGATTCTCCTGCTGGTTATGTTGATTGCCCAATCCGGATTTCAATACATTCATACTTATTTATCCGGACGTATCGGTCAATTTGTAATTCGTGATATACGTATCCGGTTATATGAACACATCATTCGCCTGCGCCTGAAGTTTTTCGACAAGACGCCTATTGGCCGGCTGGTAACGCGTACCATTTCCGATATTGAGACGCTGGCCGATGTATTCAGTGAAGGTCTTGCTGCCATGGCTGGCGATCTGCTGCAAATTGTTTTCATTCTTGTTTTTATGTTTTGGGAAGACTGGAGACTGGCTCTTGTGAGTTTGTCCACCATCCCGCTTATGCTGTTATCCACTTATGTGTTTAAAGAAAAAATAAAGGTGGCTTTTAATGACGTACGCAATGCTGTGTCCAACTTAAATGCATTTGTTCAGGAACACCTCACGGGTATGTACATCGTGCAGATTTTTGGAAGTGAAAAGAGAGAATACGAAAAATTTAAAGAGATCAACAAAGAGCATCTTGACTCCAATCAAAAATCCGTATTGTACTATTCCATCTATTATCCGGTAGCTGAAATCATTGCCGCTATGGGCATTGGCTTACTGGTGTGGTACGGAGCCAAGGGAGTGATTAACTTCAAAGAGACTGGAATCACAGTAGGTAAGCTTACCGCTTTCATTATGTACGTGCAGATGTTCTTTCGCCCCATACGTATGATTGCCGATCGGTACAACACATTACAGATGGGGATTGTCAGTTCATCCCGTATCATCAACCTGCTGGATGACACCGAACACCTCGTGCAAAATGGAACACATACACCGGCAGCAGTGAAGGGCGATATCCGGTTTGATCACGTCTGGTTTGCCTACAACGATGTGGACTATGTTTTGAAAGATGTTTCCTTCGAAATAAAACCGGGCGAGACCATTGCCTTGGTTGGCGCTACCGGGGCCGGTAAGTCATCGATCATTAATCTGCTCAATCGCTTTTACGAAATTAACCGTGGCAGCATCACTGTCGATGGCAAAGACATTAAAGACTTCGACCTGGTATCCCTGCGAAAAAATATCGGAGTGGTTCTTCAGGATGTGTTTTTGTTCTCGGACACCATTCGCAACAATATCACGCTGGGAAATCAGGAAGTAACGGATGAAATGATTTTGCATGCTGCTGACCTGGTCAGTGCACGCAAGTTCATTGAGCGGCTTCCCGGAGGCCTGGACTATAATGTGATGGAGCGTGGAGCCACGCTATCCGTTGGTCAACGCCAGTTGCTGTCGTTTATCCGTGCTATGGTGTATGATCCTAAAATTCTGGTGCTGGATGAAGCCACTTCATCGGTCGATCATGAAACGGAAGAAATGATCCAGGAGGCCATCGCCAAGATGATGGCCAACCGTACGGCCATTGTCATTGCCCACCGTCTCTCCACCATCCAAAAAGCGGATAAAATAGTAGTGCTTGATAAAGGAGAGATCAAAGAAGCGGGGCGTCATCATGAACTGCTGTCCATCAATGGCTACTACGCTCAGCTTCACAAAATGCAATACAAGGAAGCCGTTTGAAGTTGATCTGACCAAAGTGGTCGGATTACGCAAAAGAGATTATATTTGCTTTAATGCGCTTCCCGAAACCAGACCTCCTGCTATTTATATTGCTCGTGCAAGCTGGCTGTTGCGTGGCGCAGGTCAGAAAAAGCTCACGAAGTACCGGATACCGGGTTCATAAGATATCCCCATCAAAAGCACGGATCATGTGCCCCATTTTTGATGAAAGTAAATTTCCGTATCAGGGTATCGGTGTAAAAATGGGTGATCCGTTTGCGCTCACCTATAAATATTACCCCAGCAAACACTGGAGCTTTGCTGCCGATGGAGGAAAAGCCGCCAGTGGATTATACAACAAATACTATCGCAATGCCTTTAATGGTTATATGCCCGATTCCCTTTCGGGGAAACAGGAAATAAAATACCTTGCCCATAAGGCAACGAGCGACTGGTTTATCGAGGCCAAGTTTCTCTATCAGTGGGATGCATCGAAGATATCCAAAGGCCTGCAGTTTTATTTAGGTGCCGGGTGGCAATGGCGTACTACTACTTTGCGCTATGACTATCTTTATGAAAATGGTCCGTTCGAAAATCAGTTCGGCAAGTTTACCGAAAAGCGCTTTACCTATGGCCCTGTAGTAGCGGCCGGTTTGGAATACTCTTACTTCTCCATCCCCATCTCCGCCTTTATTGAGGTAGAATGGTTTACCGATGTACTTCTCGATCCCGGTTATCAGCGCTTTCAGGGTGGCGTAGGTCTTCGCTATGTATTCTGATTGGATGATTCGTTGAAAATCCTGATCCGGCCTAACAAAAGCAGGATGTTTTCTACTTTTTCAAAATAATTATTACCCAATACTTACTTCATACAGAACTATTTCGCTGAATGGTTTAACTTGCTCGTTTTGCCCTCAAACCACTTATGAGCCTAAAATCCGGGGTAACTTCTCAGTTGCATACTGGCATTGCCAGCATGATTGACAAATTACCTGCCGTCATTTTCGAGTATGCAATCCTTCCGGATGGGTCCAGAGATTTTATCTACCTGAGCCCACGCTGCGAAGAAATTCTGGGCGTGAGCCGGAACGTGCTGATGCGTGGTGTCTTCCCGATGAAAAACTTAATCCATCATGAAGATTGGGACGACTTTCAACTTACTTCAGAAAGCAGTATCACCGGATTGAAAGAATGGAAATGGGAGGGACGTGTAAATACCCCCACCAAAACCATTTGGGTGGAAGCCAGTGCAGTGCCAAGCCCACAGCTGGATGGCTCTGTCATTCTCAGTGGCCTGATCACCGATGTCACCAGCCGCAAAGAACTGGAACAACGTCAGCGCGATACGGATCAGCAGTACCGCGACCTGGTAGAACACCTGCCAATGGGCGTAGCCATCTACACCGACAGAAAATTAGTCTATGCCAATGGCTATGCCGTGTACATGATGGGGGCTACCGATGAAGACGAATTGGTGGGCCGTGATGTGATGGACTTTGTTCATCCTGATTTTCAGGAAATCGTATTGGAGCGGGTGACTTCTGTGATGAGGGGGGCTACGCTTTCTCCGCTTGAACAACGGTTTATTCGCGTGGATGGAAAAGTAATTGATGTAGAAGTCACTGCTTATCCGTTTCAGTATCATGGCAAGCGAGCCGCACAGCTTCTGGTAAAAGACCTTACCGATCATAAGCAAACACAAGCTACCATGAAGAAAACAGAGACCCTGTTTTCTCAACTCTTTCACAGCTCACCGATGGCCATTACCATGCTCGATGACAAAGGCAATGTGGTGCAGGTGAATAAAGGTTTTGAAGAATTGTTTGGCTACGACATAAAAGAACTGAAAGGAAAAGGCCTCAACCAATACATCGTTCCGGAAGAATTAGAAGCGGAAGGGAATGATCTTAATTCATTGGTCTCCACGTACCAGGTTATCCGTACAGAATCTATCCGCAAGCGAAAGGATGGATCGGTTCTTACTGTCATCATCTATGGTGTACCTGTGCGTATGGAAGGAACAACCATCGGTATTTTTGGTGTGTATGTAGATATTACGGAGCGCAAAAAGGTAGAAGAAGAACTAAAGATCAGAAATACCGAACTTGATAATTTTGTTTACAAGGTATCTCACGATTTAAGAGCACCGTTATCCTCTATACTTGGGTTGGTCAATCTTGCCAAGATGCCAGACAATGATGATAATCCGCACATGTACATTGATCTGATCGGACAAAAGGTTGAGCAGCTCGATCACTTTATCAGTGATGTGCTGAGCCACTCCAAAAACCTGAAGATGGATGTGAAGGTGGCGAAAGTAAACTTCAAAGGGCTGATTGACCAGACGTTTACAAACCTGAGCCACATGAAAGGCGCAGGTGAGATCAGGAAGAAAATCACCATCACCGACAAAGATTTTTACAGCGACCCCTGGCGCATTGCTGAAATTTTCCGCAACCTGATTTCGAATGCCATCAAATACCGGAATTTAAAGCTTGCCGAGTCAGCTATTGAAATTGATATCTCTCTTGATCACACCCATTGCACGATTGTATTTAAAGACAATGGCATCGGCATCAGTGCGGCCAACCTTTCCAAGATTTTCGATATGTTTTATCGCGCCAGCGAGCAGTCTGAAGGTTCGGGGCTTGGATTATACATTGTGAAAAATGCGGTAGATAAAATGGGCGGTGAGGTAATCGTTGACAGCGAACTTGGTAAAGGCACTACCTTTCGAATATCTTTGCCCAATCTAAGTCACTATCGTTAACAAAAATGATGCAGGTACAGGAAGTCGTTACCGCTGAGCAGATCAGGGAGTTTCTTCAATTGCCCATACGGCTATATAAAAATACACCTCAGTGGATTCGCCCGTTGGATGCAGATGTAGAGTCGGTATTCGATAAAGAAAAAAATAAAACCTTCCGCCATGGCGAGTGTACCCGCTGGCTGCTGTTGGATGACTCCGGAAAAACCATTGGACGGGTTGCTGCTTTTATCGACCAGAAAACGGTGAACAAAGGAAACGATCAGCCCACCGGGGGCATGGGTTTCTTTGAATGTATTGACAACCAAGAGGCTGCTTTCCTATTATTTGATCAATGTAAAACGTGGCTGCAGCAAAAAGGAATGGAAGCCATGGATGGCCCAATCAACTTTGGCAACCGTGACCGCTGGTGGGGATTGCAGGTAGAAGGTTATGATCGGGAGCCCAATTACCAGTGCAATTACAACTTCCCTTATTATAAAGACTTTTTTGAAGCGTACGGGTTTCAGGTATATTTCTATCAATTAACCTTTGGCCGAAAAATAATGGGACCTCTCTCAGGTAAACTATGGGATAAGGCCGCATTGGTAGCGAAAGATCCCAACTACCGGTTTGAGTTTATGCCCAAGATCGATTTGAAAAAACTGGCCGACAACATCCGCTACATCTATAATAAAGCATGGGCCAACCGTGGTGAAATACCCGAGCTTACCGAAACACAGGCAGCGCATATCGTGAAACAGATGAAGCCAATCATGGACAAGCACCTGTTGTGGTTTGGTTATTATAAAGATGAACCGATTGTGTTCTTCTTATCGTTACCGGAAGTGAACCAGGTATTCAAGCACGTGAATGGCAAGCTTGATCTGACCGGCAAGCTTAAATTTCTATGGCATACCTGGCGAAAAACCAATCGTAAAGCATTCGGGATTTTGTTTGGTGTGGTGCCGGAGCATCAGGGCAAAGGGGTGGATGGTGCGATCATTATGGCTTTCCGAAAACTGATGCAGGAAGATTACCTGCGCTACGATGAATACGAGATGAACTGGATCGGAGATTTCAATTCAAAGATGGTGAAGGTTGCCGAACAAATCACCCCTGATGTAGTAAAGAAACATGCTACTTACCGCAAGCTGTTTGATGAAAGTAAACCCTTTAAGCGGTATCCGTTAATGGGTTAATCTCTCCCCATTACTTTTTGCCAATCGGCTAATCACCTCATCCCGGTAAAGCGGACCAATGGGTAGTTCATCTTTACCAATGAATACTACGTGTGGCGAATACGAATTGATTTTATTCAATGCCACAATGAATGAACGATGTATCCGTATAAAATCATTGGCGGGCAACATCTCCTGCACTGCGGTGATGGTCTGTTTGGTAATTACGGACTGACTCCCTCCCTGTATTTTCACATAATCTTTCAGGCTTTCTATATAAGCAATATCCTTCATCATCACCTTCACCATTTTCCGATCAGCACGAAAATAGAGAAACCGCTCGTTCGCTACCTGAATTGAGTCTGGCCGGATGCCTACTGATCTCTGATCGACATGCAATGCCTTGTGGGTGGCTTTTAAAAAGCGTTCAAACGAAATTGGTTTTAATAAGTAATCCACTGCATTCAAATCAAACCCCTCCAGGGCATGTTCCCGGTGCGCAGTGGTAAAGATCACTTTAGGAGGATGGGGCAGCGCCCGTATAAAATCAGTTCCTAACAGCTGCGGCATTTGTATATCCAGAAAAATCAGGTCTACCTCATGCTG
>JAHEZH010000003.1:13040-109486 GCA_023251155.1 Flammeovirgaceae bacterium
GACTGACTGGATTCGGTTACCATATAGCGCATCAGCTGTGATAGCTTGATGATCGCTTCTGCCGTGTGGTCAGAATTATTCAGCGCAAGTGAATAAATACTGTTCAATGCATTGAACATAAAATGAGGATGCAGCTGACCTTTCAGCAACTCCAGCTCTGCTTTCAGTTTCTCTTTTTCCAGTCGTTCGTTTTCGGTGTTCTTAAAGTACCAGTACTTCAATAATTTAATTGCAACTGCAAAACCCGCTACGGTCATTCCTCCGCGAAGGCCGCCCAGAAATGAAAAGAAAACACTTTTGGTGTTGTAGGGAAAATCCATCCACTTGCGCATCGGAATAATCACATAGTAGTTGAGCAACGGGGAGCATAACGCGGCAATGAGTATGAGTATAAGAACACCAGCCACACCCCACCAGTACCGGCCTTGAAAAAAGAAACGGGGGAGAACAAAATAAATGATGCCGTAACTAAGCAACATGTGCTGCGGCAGAAAGATGAACGACTCCGCAAAGGACAGGGTAAACAGGTGAACCTGATTCTCGAAATTATAAATGAACCCATATAGAAATCCCTGAAACAGCCAGCAGGCCAGCCAAAAAAGCAAATGCCTTGTCCACCGATGAGAGTGCTCATTGGATAACACCAGCTTGGAAAAGAAGTCGTCCATATATATTACTGAGTACTCCTTTAAAGAAATAAGGTTTCTTCCTTTTGCCCGTTTGTAGACAAACGCTCCAATACAGTCGACAAAAAAGATCGCTGCCTGATTGGTCATGCTAAAGCAAGGGTTGGGCTATTAACGGAGTGTTTATGTACCGGGTTGGAAAACAAGTGCATCGGATGCCGTATTGTATCTGTGTAAACGTCATTAAAAACATGAAAACACTCTGTATCACTTTCCTCACTGCGGTCAGCATGAGTTGCATCGCACAAGCAAGCCCCATTCAATCGTATTGGGTAATTGAAAGCAACGTGAAGACCGAGTCTACCCTTATCCGGTTTTACGATCATCAGCATCACCTGATCCATCAGGACACTATTGACGGGAAAAGACTAAGCGTTACAAAACGTAAGCACAGAAAATGGCTTGATCAAAAACTAAAAGAAGTACAGCTTCAGCACTCCATTGCTCTTGACAAAAAGAGAGGGCAAGATTAAAAACACATTAGAAAGATTGATCAAAGGGAAAGAATGTTTCTCCTTGTAGGATTGGTTTTACATTCCCACCCTTTGATTCAATGGCTTTTTCGCTCTCCCTTCAAAAAAAGATTTCCGTCTTACACCGTTTGCGATCTATGCATCAGGAATTACTCCTTCAGGCAGACACACACTCATTCCCAATTTTGCAATTGACTTTGTTTGATCTGGGAATTCATTACATCCCTGACTCCATTTTTATAGCTTAAAAAGAGATTTTCCTTTCCACGGCTTGCTATTTGCAAATCCCTATTGCGTAAAACGCTGGCAGAGATAAACAATCCGGTAAAAATCCGGTTATCTGCCTGGGTGCGTATGTAAGAAGTCGTAGTTTATGAGAATTGCTTTAGTCATTTTGTCGCTGGTAGTATGTGGAGGAGGCATCGCTGGTTTCTTTTGGAATCAGGACTTGAAATACAGTATCCCCACTCCTGTACCTATGGATTACAAAGAGGTAGCGGTTGGTCAGGCCATTGCTGTTTCCCCTCTGGCATCCAATCAAGCTTATTTTCTTCATTTCTACAGTGCGGATTGTCCCTGCTCGCGCTTCAATGCACGGCATGTAAAGTCATTGATCAGAAGCTATGGTGATAGCCTTCAGATCGTAATCATCGTTGCTTCGGCTGACGATATTGAAAAAGCCAAAAAAGAACTGGGAAGTGATCTTGATATCCGGGTTGACACCAATGGATCGATCGCAAAAGCATGCGGTGTTTACTCCACCCCACAAGCGGCCATTATTGATCGCGAAGGGAAGTTGTATTACCGGGGCAACTATAATCAATCACGCTATTGCACCGTCAGAGCGACCAATTTTGCTGAGCTTTCATTAATCGCATTATTAAATCATCAACCATCGCCTTCTTTCGGATTGCTAGCCACTCAATCTTATGGATGCCCGATTGATAATAAGAACAATGCTGTCTTATTCAATTTTTAAAAAACACATTCTTATAATAACCTTAAATTTTAAAGTACTCAAAGTATGGCTAGTGAATTGAATTTGAATGAAGCAGAACGAATTGAAGCCTTTCGCGAGATCAACCAGAAGTCAGATCGTACCATGGCCTATGCCTTGTTCGCCTATTTTGCTTTTGGTATTTTCCTGTCCTTCTTCTATGATACCTATGTTATCGCAATTGGTGTGGGCGGACTAAGCCTGGCAGCTTACTTCCTCACCAAATTTTTACTCCCTAATTACAAATTATACCAATATGTGGTGAGTGCGGTCTTCGCGATCTTCTCGGCACAGTTTATTTACCAGATGCATGGCCTGTTTGAGATGCACTTCTCATTCTTCGTTGGTTCAGCTTTGCTGATCACTTTCCGCAACTGGAAGCTCATCATTCCGCTGTTGTTATTGACGGTTGTCCAGCACGGTTCATTTGCCTGGTTACAGTATAGTGGTATGAAAGAAATCTATTTTACGCAGCTGGATTACATGGATCTCCAGGCATTTCTGTTTCACGTGGCTCTGGCGGGAATCATCATGGGTATCTGTGCCTACTGGTCGTATGATCTGGGCCGTACTACATTGATTGCCGCTTCCAAATCATTGATCATGGAACGCCAGGTAGTGAATGTGGCAAATAACATTGGGTTCGCGAATGAAATAAGTAATGGAAACCTGAACGTGGAGTATAAGCTGGTGGATGACAAAGATGAGCTGGGGAAGTCCTTGCTGCAGATGAGAGACAACCTTCGCTTATCCAGTGAGCGTGAGCAGGAAGAAAAATTCACCACCATTGGAATCACTAAAGTAGGTGACATTGTGCGCCAATACGGAAACGATACTACACTGCTTGCCGATGAATTCATCAAAGGCATTGTGAAGTACGCGCATCTGAACCAGGGCGGATTGTTCTTACTGGAAGGAGAGGGCCATGATGCTTACCTGAATTTAGCAGCTTGCTATGCGTATGACCGAAAGAAATTTATCAATAAGCGTCTTGAAATCGGTGAAGGAATAGTAGGTCAGTGCTTTCTGGAAAGAGAGCCGGTTTACATGACCGTTGTTCCGGCCAACTATATCAAGATTACATCAGGACTGGGAGAAGCAACACCACGCTGTATTTATGTTGTGCCCGTGCAAACTCAGGATGAGATCGTGGGAGTGATTGAGCTTGCTTCATTTACCGAAATGAAAGAGTTCGAAAAACAATTCATCAACAAAGCAGCAGCGAATATTGCCTCGGCTATCGTATCGTCACGCACTACACAGCGCATCAAAGCTTTACTTGAAGATTCACAGCAACAAACAGAAGAACTGAAATCGCAGGAAGAAGAAGTTCGTCAGAACATGGAAGAACTACAGGCTACACAGGAAGAAATGTTGCGCAAGCAGGTAGAAAATGAAAGTCGTATAAAAGCGATAAACGAAAGCGGTATTGCCTCCATCGAATTTAATTTAAAAGGTGAAATTCAAGAGGCAAATGATGCGTTCCTGGATCTGATGGGCTATACGCTAGATGAAATACAAAACAGGCATCATCGCTTATTTGTCAGACCCGAGTATGCCAACTCTGCTGAATACATCAAATTCTGGGAAGACCTGAGCAATGGAGTACCAAGACCGGGTGAATACGAGCGCGTGACTAAAACGGGAAAGAAAGTATTCATCAAAGGAAGCTACTCCATCATCCGCGATCAGTTTGGCAAGCCTATGCGCATTCTGAAACTGGCCACCGATATCACTCCTTTAAAGCTTCAGCAAATTGAGTTACAGGCAAAAATGAAAGAACTTGCTCAGGCAGAAATAGAAGTTAAAGCGTCAAGACAAAGCAGTAAGTCAATTCTGATGGAATCGATGAACCGACTGCGCAACAATCAGTAATCCGTACTATTTAAGTAGCGTTCAATGCCGGTACCAACAGTGCCGGCATTTTACTTTTCAGCAGGTACCGCACTCTTTGACCAATAGGTAGCCAGGCATAACCCGGATAGGATGTGCCATATTCCCCACCAGGCCGCTACGAAAGCCATCCCGCCAAGGCCATCAAAAAAAGCAAAGATCAAAACCAGGCCTAGCCCTGAATTGTGAATACCGGTTTCAATTGCCAATGTCTTTTGATCTACGAAGCTGAGACCTGCAGCACGCGCCATCATAAAACCGGTAAACATGGCTAAGGCGTTTTGCACAAACACCAGAAGAAGTACGTAATGAATATAGTGAAGGAAGTAAGCGAAATTATTGGCGAGAGCGATAACTACGAAACCGGCGAAGATAACAATCGACAAGGGCTTCATTATTCTGGAAAGCTTTAATGAAACCGCTGGATAATAATGGGACAGCATCATGCCTATTACAATAGGAATGCCCGCAACCACTACCACCGTCCTGATCATATCCCACGGATCAACACGTACTGTTCGCAGTATTTCTGCAGCAGGTTGATAGAGGGTTCCATACAGTTGAAAATTCAATGGTGTTAAGAAAATAGCAAATAAAGTACCTACTGCGGTAATGCTTACCGCAAGTGCCGTATTTCCTTTTGCCAGATGAGTGATCGAGTTAGAGATGTTTCCACCCGGGCATGCTGCCACCAGAATCATACCCAAGGCAATACTAGGTTGCGGCTGTATGATCCACACCATTAAAAAAGTAAGAAAAGGCAGAACGATAAACTGTGCAGAGAGGCCAACAATGGACGCTTTGGGTGAATCAATCAATCGCTTAAAATCAGCCACTTTTAGATCCAGCGCTACACCAAACATGAGCAAGGCGAGGCATAGATTCAGCACCCAGAGGTTGTCACTATTGAAATTGAGATGTACCTGATCAAGTGAATTCATTTTGAGGAAGTCAAATCAATCAAATATAAACGGGTTTGGCCACTCGGCAAACTTTACGAATGGCGAACAAATAAAACCTCCCCGCAAGGCTATAAAAAACAAAACCCCATACGGGGCCTTGTCTCTTATCGAACAGAAAATAATTTGGCTACTTCAGATTCTGTTCAAACAACTTCAGTATTCGTTTATACTCATCGGTCCAGCTACTGGGTTCAACAAAGCCATGGTCTTCCATGGGATATCCGGCAAGCTCCCAATTGTCCTTACCCAATTCGATGAGGCGTTGGGATAAGCGCACGACATCTTCAAAGTGTACATTCACATCGACCATACCATGGCAGATCAGCAAATGCCCCTTCAAACCAGCTGCATGATACAGTGGTGAGCTTTTCGCATACGCGATACTGTCTGCATACGGTTCATTTAAAATATTAGCCGTATACGGATGGTTGTAGTGCGCCCAATCCGTAACGGGTCTTAATGCAGCACCGGCAGCAAATACATCAGGCGTTGTGAACATCCCCATCAATGTGATGAAGCCTCCGTATGATCCTCCATAGATACCAATTCGTTTCGGGTCAATTTTATATTTATCGACCAGCCACTTTGCACCATCCACATTGTCAGTCAAATCTTTGCCACCCATGAAGCGATAGATGCCGGTGCGCCAGTCTCTTCCATATCCCGCACTGGCACGATAGTCCATATCCAATACCGTGTATCCCTTATCTGCCAATAAATTATGAAACATGTATTCGCGGAAGTAACTGCTCCACCACTTGTGTGCATTCTGAAGGTAGCCCGCTCCGTGTACGAAAATCACTGCAGCCCCATTTGATTTTGAAGGCGTAAATACACGGGTATACACATCCGCACCATCGCGTGCTTTGAAGGTGGTAACTTCAGGATCGCGCCATGCGTACGATTTAAACTCTTCGCTTAGCGAATTAGTAATCTGTTGCGGCTTTGCACCTGCTTTATTTTCCTGCACATACAGCTCCCACGGTTTATTGCTGTACGAGTAGCGGATAGCCATCCATTTCTCATCGGGTGAAAGCGAGACTTCATTGGCTCCTGTTAATGAGGTCAGCTTTTCAGCCTTACCGCCATTCACTGATAATTTATAAAACTGTTTTTCACCCGGGTGAATTTCATTGGTAGTGAGGTAGAAAAACTTTTTGTCTCTTGAAAGATCGACCGACTGCACTTCAAATTTTCCGGAAGTGATCGCTTGTTTCTTACCCGTTGCAAAATCATACGTATAAAGATGGGAGTAGCCCGACTCTTCCGATTGAAACCAAAACTGACTATTGGTAATCCATCCTACCGCACTTGCCCCGAAAAAGCCCGTTCCGGGACCTCCTATCCATGCCTCATCGTGCTGGCGATCGATTGACTTTAGTTTTTGCGTAGCCGGATCGAGCGACAACAACCAACGATCTTTATTATCCTGCGAGCGGGCAATCATTACATTGTTCTTTCCGTCTTCACTCCAGTAAGGACCAAACAAGGCAATAGGCCGCGGTTCTGGTTTCTTTTCCTTTTTGTCATCGGCAGGCTTTGTCTTCGCAGGGTACTCTTTTTTATATTCCGGAATGTCAAATATGCCCGGGATTTCATTTGTCTTCACTACAAGCACTGTGTCCTTGGCAAGATCATAAACAAAGAACTCGTTGGTGCTTTGCGCCGCGCCAACCTTACTACGGCCGGTAATGTCTTCGGTGAATCCGGATTCGGTTACATAGTTCGGTATGATGGTGTTTTTAGGAGTGGCTACTTTAGTAAGGCGGTAAGTAATGTACTTGCCATCCGGACTAAGCTGAACCTGGTCTACATTCTTATCATCCAGATAAATTTCCTTTGGTCTCTTCGGGCGATCTGCCTTTAGGTTTTTATCCGTTGCCTTCTTTGCCTCATTTCGCTGTTTCAAAATTTCGAAGTAGGCCAGCTGATCGGCCTTCAGCCATTTTTCCTGTTCGCTCAGTTTTGCATCAGGCCGTTTGGTACCTCGTTTAAAATCAGTAAGCTGGGCAAATGATCCATTGGCAATTTCCCAGCTGTATAGATTCATATTGAATGAGAAAAGGACTTTGCGCTCGTCCATAGAAAACTGAGGATTGGATTCACGCTCATTGGTAGATGTGATCTGTACACGTTTATTGGTTGGCAAGTCCAGAAGGAAAAGATCTCCATTCTTTTCAAAGATCTTTTTTGTACGTGCTTTATTATAGACTCCATTGACCGAAGGAAGACCTCTGCGCACCGCTGCACTTACTTTCTGCGGTGTACGGTTGGTCAATGAAATAACATACAGGGAGTCGCCTTCATTCTTGTCAGGATTCCAGCTAAAATAGACGGACTTACTATCTTCCGACCACGATACGTTGGAAGGGGCAACGCCTATCCATTTAGGATCGCGCATAATCTTTTCCACCGTGAGCGGTGCCAGCTGCGCATAGGAAGAACAAGTAATAACCGATAAAAAGAGTAACAGGCGTTTCATGTTGGGTATGTTTTGAAGGCTTGAAATTATATAAAGACCAAACTGAATGTAACAGGTATGTGATGAGTGGCTGAAGTAAGGATAGTGTACTTTTTTGTTATAAAAGAAAGCTGAACTAAGTAAACTAACCTTGTTAGCCCACCCGTACGTAGCTAAATTGCGCCTGCATTCATAAATGGCCAAAATACTAGAAAAAGCGCTTCACACGGGCGTAAAACCAGAGATGCCCCGGATCCAGTCTAGGGGGATTATTCTTTCCAATGCGGTAGCACTTATTGCAGCCTTCCTCTCTACCGTTTACCTGGTTTACTCACTAAGAAATGGCTGGTCCTTTGCTGACCGTGTAACCACCTTCGTCATACTCAGTCTCTGCTGCATCCTTTTGCTCAATAAGTTTGGCCACATCAACACCAGCCGCTCATTGCTTAGCATCATTATACCGGCCGCGGCAATAACCATCATGATGCTGCCGCGAATTCAAAATCCGGAGAAGTTTATTTACCTACGTACCCCGGGAATCTTTCCCCTACTATTGGCAACCGGCATTATTCCTTCACTGATCTTTTCCAGGAAAGAACGAAATCTCTTGCTCATTTGTCAAAGCACTCACCTGCTGATGTTTGCCGGTTACGATGTTGTACTTCGATGGTTCAGCACACAGGCTGCATTACCTACCCTTACTCAATACCTCGAAAGTAATCTGGTTACCATGCTATCGTATTTTCTTCTGATCGGGTGTATCTTATCCTTAAAAAACATCATTGACGATTTCGATCAGAAAAACAGTGAGCTCATCAGCCATCTGGGCAGACAAAATGTAGAACTGGAAACCAGTAACCGCGTTCTTAGCGACCTGAATAAGGACATAGAAGCACAAAATGAAGAGATACAAGCACAGAGTGAAGAGCTGCGACAAAGTCAGGACAGCCTGGTGGTTGCGAATGCGGAAATAGAAAGACAAAAGATCGCGCTTGAAAAATCGCTTGACGAGAAAAGCCGTGACCTGTTAATGACCAATCAGCAATTGGTCAGTCAGAACAACGAACTTCAGCAATTTTCGTATACCGTTTCTCATAATCTGCGTGGCCCGGTAGCAAGTATTCTCGGACTCATCAACCTTCATCGCCTATCGCTATCTGAAGAAGAGAAGGAACAAACGGTGCGTTTACTGGAAACATCGGCCCTCTCGCTGGAAAGCATCATTTATGACCTCAGTCGCATCATTGATATACGGCACGATAAGTTTTCGCTTTATGAATCGGTAGTGCTTGAGCAGGAGCTGCTGCTCATCAAGCAATCGTTGATGACTTTCATTGACAAAAATAAAGTTACCATAGAAGAGAAATTTGCCCATGCGGAATTGTTTTCTGTAAAAGCCTACATCAACAGTATCTTATACAACCTGGTCAGTAACGCCATACAGTACCGCTCTCCTGACCGGGAGCCATTGATCCAAATCACATCTACCCTCACTGACGGGCATGTTGTGCTAAAGGTAAAAGACAATGGTTTGGGAATTGATCTAACCCGCTTCCGCGGAGACCTGTTTAAGCTATATAAAAGATTTCACACCTCTGCACCAGGAGGCAAAGGCCTTGGATTGTACCTGGTAAAACAACAAGTGGAGAAAATGAACGGGCGTATTGAAGTAGAAAGCACACTGCATGCGGGAACCACCTTCAGCATATTCATTCCGGTAAAGGATTAGGATACCGCTTCGTTTTATCCTTCCCGCATTTTAGTATCTTTCGATGATATCCTTACCCCAATGAAACCTTACTTCCTCCTGTTCTTTAGCTTATCGTTATGCACCGCTTTCTCTCAAGGGCATGATTTCCCATTTGGCCAGACCTCTTATCGTGAATTAGAAATGAAAATTTACGATAACGACAGCAATGCGGTAGCTGTTATTCTGAATGAATTGGGCGAAGGCTACATCGAAGATGACAATGACTATAACCTGATCTTTGAATATCATGTGCGTATTAAAATTTTAAAACAGGAAGGGGTAAAGTTTGCCGATATTGAAATACCACTACACAAGCAGGAGGGGAGGGCAGAAACAATCCGGTCGATAAAAGCCTCCTCTTTCACGATCGACAACGGCACGATGAAAGAGACCCGGCTGGACAGCAAGAATATTTTCAGTGAAAACCCGGGCAAATACTGGGACGTAAAGAAATTCGCTATCCCCAATGTACGCGAAGGATCGGTTATTGAATATCAATACAAGCTGGAGTCACCTTTCAAGTTCAATTTCAGATCATGGGAGTTTCAAAATGATATTCCCAAAATCAGAAGTGAGTATTGGGCTACCATACCCGCTAATTATAATTACAACATCACCCTTCGCGGAATGCAGCAATTGGAAAAACACGAGAATGAGTTGATCAAACAGTGTTTCTATCAGGGGAAAGCGGATTGTGTGCGCCATCAGTTTGTCATGACCAATATTCCGGCCTTTAAAGAAGAAGAGTACATGACGGCCAAATCCAATTTCTTATCCGCCATTAACTTCGAATTAGCCGAGTTCAGAAGTTTCGATGGCAAAGTTATCAAGTACACCAAGGAGTGGAAAGATGTTGAACTGGATTTGCGCAGGGAAGAGAAATTCGGGCAACAACTGCGCAAGGGGAAAGACATTGTTGATGACCATGTTGAACTTGCGATGTCGGGAGAAAGTGATCCGCTCATCAAAGCACAAAAAATATTCGAATTTATAAAAGGATGGTACCAATGGGACGGAATGAACGGCATGTTCAGCGAGTACGGAATCAAAAAAGCATTCAGCACCAAGAAAGGAAATGTGGGGGACATTAATCTTACACTTATTGCCGCACTCCGATATGCAGGGCTAAGTGTCGACCCGGTTATTTTATCTACCCGCAGTAATGGGCTGCCCATTGAAATACATCCTGTACTCAGTGATTTCAATTATGTGATGGCCCGGTTAACGATTGGAGATAAGGTATATATGCTGGATGCCGTGGATGATTTTACTCCATTCGGATTAATTCCGGTAAGATGCCTGAACGGCAAAGGGCGTGTGATTGGTGAAAAAGAATCGTATTGGACAGAGCTAAAGCCTACGGACAAAGCCCGACAAATTTCCATGCTCACCCTGAAGCTGGATAAGGATGGAACGATGCGCGGCACCATCCATTACACGTACTATGGGTATGAAGCCTTGAGCAAACGCAAGGAAATAAGTGAGTTCAACACGCAGGAAGACTATCTCAATGACTTAAAAAACAAAACACACAAAACGCGCATCCTTAAATCAGAATTGGTGAACGCCGATGATCTTTCTAAACCGTTAACTGAAAAATTCGAAGTAGAGATAGAAACCTTCGAGGATCTCAACGCAGCCCATTTCATATTCAATCCGTTTATCGAGAGCCTGATAAAGACCAATCCGTTCAAATCGAAAGAACGATACTACCCGGTTGATTTTGCCGTACCTGTTGATGAATCCATCATTGTTAACCTGGAATACCCCGAAAATCTGGAACTAACGGAGTTGCCGGAGAATAAAGCACTCGCTTTACCTAACGCAGGCGGCCGTTATGTTTTCTCGATACAAAACATGGGAAACAAAATGATACTGAATCATTCGCTGAGCATCACCCGCATTGTTTATTCACAGGATGAGTATCATTATCTTAAAGAACTCTACAGCCGCATTCTGCAAGTGCAGAACACCGCTGTGGTTTTTAAGAAAAAAAACTAAGAGATGTTCTCGTTGACTTAAAGGATCTTCTCGATTATTCCATCTACTGAAATTCCTTCTGCCTCCGCTTTGAAGTTGCGCACTATGCGATGACGGAATACCGGCTTCGCTACCGCCCGTACGTCTTCTATATCCGGAGAGTACTTGCCATTGAGTAATGCGTTGCACTTCGCACCCAACACAAGATATTGCGAAGCCCGCGGGCCTGCACCCCACTCCAGAAAGTCATTGGCTATCGTAGATCCACTTGTCCCCGGGCGGGTAAGGTGGCTCAATTTTACCGCATACTCTACTACATTATCTGCAATAGGTACTCTTCTCACCAGGTGCTGGAAAGCCACAATCTCCTCTGCGCTCAGCACTTTATTCACTTTGGTAATACTATCTGCCGTGGTGTTCTTGACAATATTAACCTCTTGCTGGTAAGTAGGATAATCCAACCGGATGTTAAACATGAAGCGATCCAATTGTGCCTCTGGCAAAGGATAAGTTCCTTCCTGCTCAATAGGGTTTTGGGTGGCCAGCACAAAAAATGGCTGAGGCAATGCATAGCGTTGTCCGGCTATGGTTACTGAGTGTTCCTGCATCGCTTCCAGTAAAGCCGCTTGTGTTTTGGGAGGAGTCCGGTTAATCTCATCGGCCAGTACGATGTTTGCAAACACGGGGCCCTTCACAAACTGAAAGTTACGCTCCTTATCCATCGTTTCTGCACCCAGTATATCCGATGGCATCAAATCAGGTGTGAATTGAATTCGTTTAAACTGAAGGTCGAGTGCACTTGAAATTGTCTGTACCAATAGTGTCTTAGCAAGTCCTGGCACACCAATAAGCAACGAATGTCCCTGGCAGAAAATAGCAGTCAATACCAGTCGAACTACTTCGTCCTGACCTACTACTACTTTAGCAATTTCTTCACGAAGACTTTTATACGCAGATGCTAATCCGTCCGCTGCTTCTACATCATTGTTAAATGTCTGGGCCATCCACTAAAGTTTAAAACACTAATTCGAACTCCGTCACCAAAAAAAATGATATTGCTCTGTTCTAATTCAGAATACCACACCCTTTATACAAAGGATCGATGTTAATGAATACATCGCCTCGTGCCTTCAAAAACCATTTATCCAGCGCTTTGTCTTTCTTCTCTGCCAGTGCTGCTGCCTGTATGCGATGCCAGTCATCCACCAGGTTTGCCTGATGTGGTGCCAGCTTGGTTTTAAAATAAATAATCCGCGATGCGTCTTTCTGGTCATCCGTACGGTACTTGATCGGAGCTGAAATATGCCCCACTTTCATGGTGTCAATGGCAAAATACACCACGGGATCAATTTCCTTGATGGATACTTTCTTTCCTCCATCTGCATCCGTAAAAAATCCTCCACGGTCTTTGGTGTTCTTGTCATCCGAATACAGCTTGGCGGCTTCATCAAACTTGATGCTGTCTTTGAGTATTTTATGACGCAGACTGTCAAGGTATCTTTCAGCTACTTTCATGTCTTCTTCCGAAGGAGTAGCAAAGATCAATATGTGGCGCGAGTGGTATTCGTTACCTCTGCGATCCAGCAGCTGCATGATGTGAAAACCAAAAGGCGACTCAAAAGGTTGAGAGATTTCTCCTTTCTTTAACTTAAATGCCATTGCTTCAAAAGCGGGAACCATGGCCCCGCGGCCTACGTAACCCAGGTCACCTCCACTTTGCTGAGCAGCGGGTTCCTCTGAGTACTTTACCGCAAGCTCACCGAAATCCTCTCCTTTCAAGACACGATCCCGTATTTCGGAAAGTCTTCGCTTCGCTTCCTCTTTTTGTGCATTACTTATTTTTGCTGTTTTTACAATCTGGGCCACCTCTACATCTGAAGAGTAGAAGGGAAGACTATCCTCAGGAATGCGATTGAAGAAGCGTTTGATTTCGGAAGGTGTGATGGTGATGTCTTTGGTGATCCTGTTCTGCATTTCGCGTCCCAGCAGTTGCTCTCTGATCTGTTCACGAAGCTCTACGGTAATTTCATCCAACGTCTTACCATAGATTTTCTCCAGCTGTTCAGGCGAGTTTCCTGAGTTCTGAAGAATTACCGCCATACGTTGCTGTGTGTTTTGATCCACTTCTACATCCGTAACCAATACCGAGTCAATCTCGGCTTTGGCCACCATCAGTTTATTAATGATGAGACTGTTCAATATGTTGCACTTCGCTTCCTCCGAAGACGGATTTCCGCTCGTGATATAATTCTGATAAGCGCCTTCCAGATCGGACTTGAGCACAATGTAGTTATCTACTTTGGCCACAATCTTATCCACCACAAAACCAGCTCCTGCCGGTGGGGCTTCCTGTGCATGTGCTGCTGCCAGCGTCACGACCAGACTACTGGTTAGTATAAATTTCGAAATCCTTTCTTGTAACCGCATTTTCATACACTTCCTGCTCCAGTTTTTGTGCAAGTTCTACTTTTCTTTTGTTCAAAATAATGTTTTTAATATCCTCTTTCACAAATTCCACCGGTGATACGTTGTCCGATATTTTGTATTCATCGATTTTGAGGAAATATAACGATTGAGTATCCCCCGTTTCGTAGTAGGGATAGGTCTTCAGAAACTGAATCTTGTTGGGAATCTCCGCCATGGGCGAGTTCGCAGTCAGCTTGTCAAACTCAATCCAGGATGAATCGTACAAATGGTAGGCCGAAGAAAAACTCAGGCAGTAGGATCGCAATTCTTCCATGTCTTTCTCCTTATTCGAAAGCATCAGTTCTTTAATCCGGTTAGTCTTGGGTGCTTCTTTGGGCACTTTAATAAAAGTACCCCGTACAATGTTCTTCTTTAATATGAAATTATCGCGATGTTCCTTGTAATAGTTATCAATGTCTTCATTTGAGACACTGTCATTGAGGTTCTTTTTAATGTAGTAATTCTGGTATTCGTAGCCGATCAGGCTATAGCGGTACTCCAGTACTTTGCGCTCCACTTCGGCCTCGTTGATGTCGATGTTTTTCATCGCCTCATTAATCAGTACCTGCTTGCGAATCCAGCTGTTGATGTAGGCCATTACACGTGATACGCTGTCTTCCTTTGAGGTGCTCTTGCTGTTGGCCAGTCCGGTCAATTCATCCTGGTACAAATAAGTACCATTAACACGTGCCAGCGGCTTGCGGTCAGTAGCTTCATCTTTCTTCATGCGAATCAGATCACAGCTCTGGACAGCCAATGCCAGCACAGCAACCAGCAGCCCAACGATTACTATTGGCTTCCTTATGTTACTTTGAGGCTTCATTCTTTTTCAACTCTGCGAAAACCATTTTCTTCCCTTTCTTATTTACCTGCACCGGGTATTTTCCTCTCAGTGTCACCAGCCATTTCTTCTCCAGTTCATCCTGATAGTCGGATATAACACTGGCTCTTGCTTCATTAAACGTTTTTGTACCCGGCAAAAGCAACTTGCTAATCTCTACAAGGTAATAGATTCCATTGTCTTCTGCCTCGTGAAGGCCGGCTGCCCAGCTTACTTTATCCACCACTTTGCTGTCTCCCCGTTCATACGCTCTGAAATTCTGCACCGATTTGAATTGTTTCAGATCGCTTTTGCTGATCGAATCTCCCTTTGCAATCTTTGATTTAATGGATTCCAGAAAAGTTTTATCCGTGGTGGAAAATAAGCGTGCTTCTACACGATCACCCGCGGTGTACTTTGCTTTATTCTGCTCATAAAAACCACGCTGCCCGGTGGTATCTTCGGATGCTTTGTTCCATACTTCTTTCTCCATGATGCCGAACAAAAGAATTCCTTCGCGATACTCATTCAGCAGGTTTCGGTACTCCGGATTCTCTTCCAGAAGTTTCTTCTCGTCCAGCTCATTGATCTTCTCTTCTGTAAATTTATCGTAGAGCTGCTGCATGTAATTACCCGCACTCAGTCCGCTGGGGGCCTGATTTTTTTCTACGTATAAAATAAATTCCTTTCCGGTAACTGCCTGGCCATGCAAAGTGAACAGGGTGGCTGTTTTCCATTCCGCAGAACCCGTGTATTTCCATTTTCCATTGAGCAAAGCAGAGTCTGCCTGAGAAATCATTTTCGACTTCAAATCGGTTTCTGTAAAAGCAAAATCTTTTTTCCGTTTAGCAAGCACCGCTGCCTTTGAAATCTGTAACCGCTCGTCGCGCGATACTCTGCGTTTCAGCGAGGCCTGCAGTTCGCTATACGGAGCCAATGGAATCTTCTTTTCCAGGCGCACAATGTGCCAGCCTAATGCGGACTGAAACGGATCAGAAATTTCGCCGGGTTTGGTCAGTTCAAAGGCCGTTTTCTCAAACTCCGGCACGGAAGCCAATGCACCTACACCAAAGGGTCTCAATCTTCCTCCTGCATTTTTGGTAGAAGCATCGTCCGAATATTCCTTGCATAGTTCATCCCAGCTGCGGCCTCCCCGGAGCTGATCGTGAATTTCAAAGATTTTGTTTTTAATTTTGGCTGCATTGGTTTGATCCGCACGCAGCAGGATGTGCGACACTTCCACTTCACCACGTGAGGGTCTGCGGTCAGCCACTTTTATCAAATGGTAGCCAAAGCGTGTACGCACCGGCATTGATACTTCATTCACTTTTAATTTAAAGACGGCATCTTCAAAAGGATACACCATTTGCATGGCCGTGAAGTATCCCAGGCTGCCTCCGTTTCCTTTCGCTGAAGGATCTTCTGAAAGTTCGCTTGCCAGCTTCTCAAAGTTTTCACCAGCCAAAACACGGTTTCGTATCGCTATCATCTTTGAATAGGCTGCTGTGGTGTCTGCATCCGGTGCAACGGAGATCAGTATGTGCGCCGCTTTCACTTCTTCATTCAGGCGTTGATACACTTCTTTCGTGAGTCGCTCCAGATCATCGGCTTCTGCCTGATACGGTTTCTTTAATTCTTCGCGATACGATTTAAATTCTTTTTGAAAAAGAGCAGTCGTGTCCATACCCCGCTGCTTTGCTTCGGTCACCTTCAGTTTAAAGTTGATGAAAAGATCCAGGTATTCCTGAATTTTCACATCCGTAAAATTTTCTGGCTTGCCCGAATTGTTTTTCTTGTAGAGGTAGATGAACTCATCGGTCGTTACAGGCACCTTATTCACTGTAAACAGGCTTACTGCTTTTGTCTTTTCTGCGTTGACCTTGGATGTCTTCTGCGCCAGAATGGCCGTGGTTACAAAAAGGGAAATAACAAGAACCAATATTCTCATCTTCAATCAGCTAAGGAGATTTTAAAATCCTGCAAAAATAGCGAACCTGAGGCTAAATGCAGGAAAAAATTTGATGTGCTTTTGTCCGTCTACCCCCAGTCAAACGCCTTATTTAACGCTATAAAGAAGGGTTTATTTTATCTGTTCTTTCACGACCTGATGCCGGAGGTGGAATCATCCATTCTGCCCTTCAGCATAATCGCGAAGGTATTCAAAGGAAGCAGTAAGGTCACCATCCGCCACGATGGTTCCCCGTGCAATAATGCCATCTGCATCATCTGTCAACAGTGGTTTAAGGATGCGGTCAATCAGGTCACGGCCAAACTCTTCGGAGGCGCTGCGTGGCAATTCGCAAGGCAGATTATCAATTGCCATTACGGTAACAAAATCCGTATTGCTAAAAGCCGTTTGTACGGAATCAGTAGCCGGATCATAATCAAACACAGGATCTACAATCGTACTTGCTTTCTTTGTGCTTGGTACAGATCCATCAATATCACAGGTGATGTCGGCGATTACTTTTATTCTAAAGTCAGGGCGCAGCATGTCTTGTCGGGTAAATAACACCGGTGCCTTCGGGTTCCAGAATGCTCCGGCCATGAGAAGATCCGTTACCTGTGCAAACTTTATAAACACGGAATCATACCGGTCCGGATGTTGATGAAACTCCGCCCGATTAAAACTTCCACCCTCTTTGCGTACATGATAGTCTGCACTACCCAGCTGCACATAAACGGGTTCATCAAAATGCTTATTTAAAAAATCAGATGGATTTACTTTACGAATACCAGCCGTGTCCAATGTTTCCATGGCTCCTTTTGCTACCCGACCTGCACCCGTGAGAATGATTTTGATGGCCGGAAGTTTTATTTTTCTGAGCTCCAGCTTCAGGTCATTTACATCAAAGCAGTCAAACGCCCTGCGCATGGAAAACAAATGGAAGCGTTGTCCGTAAGCCCACAGCCCATTGTATGCACCTACAATTCCGGCATAACGGCCAAAGGCGACCATCCGGTTTCCCTGTGAGTCTTTCAATGCCTCATAATCAATCAACCGGATATTGTTTTTGATAACGGCTTTCAACAGCTTTTGATTCTGCGGTTGTTTTTTAATGGTGTGCGAAAAAAAGAGATAGGTCTTATTGGCAATCAGCTCCTTGACAGGAACTTCTTTTATCCCCATCAGAATATCACAATCACTTACTTCCTCTTTTACTTCGGCATGGTGCAGCTGATACTCTTTGTCGTTAAAACACCGGATGGGACTTTCCTGGCAGATCACTTTCACAAAGGGAAAGCGTTGTTGAATTTCCTCTACCTGCAAAGGAGTAAAAGGCACTCTTCTGTCCGGTGGTGTTTTCCCCTCTCTGATCAATCCAATCTTTATTGTTTTCATATTTCAATAAACAGATCAACAACGAGCAGTAAGTCACTACACCTACCTGCTCATTTAAAAATGGATCTAAATCCCGAAGTGAATAAAAAGAGAATCAGTTTTCAAGAATGCGAAGCACTACTCTTCGGTTCATGATGCGGGCGGTTTCTGTATTTTCTCTTGATAATGGAGCGGTGCCCCCAAATGCTTTTGTCTTAATTTTTTTCTTGTTAGCCCCTTTCGATACCAGATAGGTTTTCACTGCATCTACGCGCTGCTGAGACAACTCCATACTTTTTTTGGGGTCGCCACCAAAGTCAGTATGTCCTTCCAGCTGAATCACCATGTTTGGATAATTTTTAAGCATGGTTACCACTTCATCCAGTTCTGAAAAAGATTCAGGGCTGATCTTGGCTCTGTTCTGTTGAAAGATGAGATTGTCCAAACGCATCTCCTTACCTACCGTATGTGCTGTTTCTACCGTAGTCGAAGCGGCGGCAGGAGCACCAAGTTCGATGTCTTTAACAACTATGCGTTCATTATTTGCTTCGGCAGGATCGAGCATGTACTTGGCCGGAGCAAAGCCGATGGCCTCTACCGTAATGGAATACTTCTCCTTGTCATACAAAGGGAACCGATAGGTGTCCCCGGTAAGCATACCCACTTTATTTCCATAAGGAAGACTTTGATACGAAATCGTAGCGTTGACTGCTTCTTTGGTGGTGCTGTTGATGATTTTTCCCTGTGCATAAATCAACGTGTCTGCCGATTGTGACCAGGCGCAGGCAGACCAAGCAAGTAAGAGAGTTGTTATTAAATAATATCTCTTCATAAAGGTGAATTACATTTTCAGAATTTTAAACTCTACCCTGCGATTCTTTCTTCTTCCTTCTTTTGTTTCGTTGCTTTCTTTCGGCTTGGTCTTACCAAAGAAAGTAGTGGTAATCCGATCCGCTGCAATACCTTTCTCTACCAGGTAGTTCGATACCGCTTTCGCTCTGCGCTCTGACAGGGAAAGGTTATATTGATCAGGACCTGTAGCATCGGTGTGCCCGGCTATTTCCACCGTCATGGTTGCTTTTTCTTTCATCAACGTAACAATACGGTTCAGTTCAGGGAAGGATTCCACCTTCAGGGTGAACTTATCAAAATCAAAGAAGATGTTGTTCAATGCAATCACCATGTCAGGCTCTACCCTGGATACTTCAATTGGCGCCAGCGTCATATCGGGCTGCTGTACAGTACCATCTTTCGTTACGCTACGCAAGTCAAGGTTTTGATTGGTGGATACATGATCTTTTGCTTCCGCACGCACACCGTATAATTGCCCTCCGGGTAAATGAATCTCATACTCCCCCGTTTCCGGGTTAGAATAAGTAACACCTACTTCTTTTCCATCCGGTAGCCGTTCATAAATAATTTTTGCACCGATCGGTTTGCCGGTCTTGCCATCGATCAGTTTTCCTTTCACGATCACAACCGGATCAGGGCTCTTGTAGAATGGCAGCTTGGCGCGGAAGATGTCGGCATTATCCGGAGTGATCCCTCTTGAATAATACGCATACTCGCTGGTAGATGGAATATTGAAAAACAAATCATCCGTTTTGGAGTTGATGTCCGGCCCCATGTTCTTAGGTTCTGACCAGTTGGTCCACGTGTCATCCAACCGTTTTGAAACGTAGATATCGGCGCCACCATATCCGCTGAAGCCGGTAGATGAGAAGTACAATGTCTTGTCGTCTGAAGCAAGGAAAGGGGCGGTCTCTTCGCCTGCCGTGTTAATTAACGCACCCAGGTTTAAAGGCTCTGACCACAGGCTGTCATCTTTAGTGAAAGACACATATAAGTCGCGGCCGCCTTTCGAGTCATCACGCTCCACCGACATTAATAACGACTTGCGTGTATTGGCAAGGAAGTAGTTGGCCTTTTCGTTGTAGTTATAATCATTGGCAATGTTCAGTGCTTTTGGCTTTGACCAGCTTCCATTGATATTATCACTTACGGAAACACCCGCCATCATCTTACCATTATCCAGGTATTTGTTTCCCAGAATGATGATGACTGATTTACCATCGGGGGTAGATGAAATGGCATTGATAAAATTAGGGTTGTTGTTGTTGAACTGAGGCCCCATATTTTTTGCCAGTGTCCACTTGCCATCAGCACCAAGCTCGGAATACCAGATGTCTTCTTTATCGTTCACCCCGCCTACATTGTTCGGGTGATTTCTGCGGCTGAAGTAAAGGGTCTTGCCATCAGGTGAAAGCAAAGGGTTCAATTCCGAATACTCACTGTTTACTTTTTCATCCAGGCGCTCGACCAGAATACCGGATGCGAGTAATTCCGGAATAGAAATGTTGGCGATAATGGGATAGTTGATGTCAGAGATGGCGATCGCGTCAATGGAGAAATAATCGGAAAGCGCAGCTCCATCAAACTCCAATTTTACCGCGGCCACTTTGTAGGTGGTTTTGGGCACAAACACATTGAGCATACGGCCTTGCAGCGGCACCGACATGGGGTTGATGGTGCGGATTTTATATTCTTTCCCTGCCTCATCGTATACATACACGGTAGTTAACGCACTGGGATTATGTGATTCGCCAATGGCGATTTGCTCTATCTGAATGGGTGTTTCAAACCCCACCTTTATGAATTCTTTTCTCTTTGGCTTGTCAGGAGTCCATGCATTTGGATTTTGCCCCCCGGCAGGAAGCACGTTGGGTTTACCTAATACCTGTTGGGCGGAATATTGAACCGGGGTGAGCTCAGATGAAAATTCGATGACTTTTGAAGCCCATTGAACAGTTTGGCTGAAAGAGTGAAGCGATATACACATCACAAATCCAAGAGCAAATAAAAATCGCTGCATGCACGAAATAGATTTAGGGGATAAACTTACTAAAATTTAAAAAAAGAATGATAAATAATACATGCCAACACCTTGGTTCTTTTTGGCACACAACCGTTTATAAGGAAATAAGGCTAAATTATTCGAGGGAAGTTCTATGAAACAGCAGAAAACCTACATGCAGCATCACGCCTAACTGGTTTTCTGAATCATCATAATAGTTCACATTTAAACTGATCGGCCCAACGGTAGAGTGAAGAACTAACCCCGCTGTACCTGCAAAATACATTTTGGTAATCGCTGAATCATGGAAAGCTTCCTGATTAGGCCCTTTTGAAATGGCCTGAAACGGTTTGAAAACATACGCTTCAAGCCGTGCCTCCAGGTTTTTTCGAATAGCAAACACATTTCGCCAGCCACCTGCTATGTAATTATATGCTCTGAAATTCTGTAAAAGAATAGTGCGGCTATCCTGAAGCGGATAGAACCCCGGAGCATTGATGATACTTCCCTGATAGTTGGAAAGAAAGGATTGGTTGGACAAAACTCCTTCAAACAGGTAGCCGGAACTATAGAATCCTGTTTTGAAATATTCTTCCATGGTCAACTTGGCACGCACCCACCGGTGTTGCTTTTCCGACTCTTCCATAATGGATGTATTGCCGGGAGTAAACTCCTCATGCGCACTAAACCAATCCAGCGAAAACTGGTACGCTTTTCCCTGCGATGCATATTGCTTACGATTAAGCTGATTGGTAACGATATTTATTCCCGTACGATAGCCGGACAACTTTAATTGATCAAGCGTATCCTGGGAAGTGATCACATCCGAATCCAGGAAACGATCAAAGTTGTTGATATAGGAAACATTCAGGGAAGCTTTGAACTGCCTGCCCAATGGAATACCAATGCTTGCACCTACTTTACGATCGATGCGGTTAAGCACATTAGGTGTGAATCCCTTTATCAACACATCACGGCCTGTAAAAAAATCCCAGTTGTTGAACGTAGCCTCGGGCTCGATATAAAATCGATTGAACCGAGGCACATCAAGCCGCACTTTTGCCTGCAGCGATTTATAAAAACCTCCCGCTTCTACATTAATATTGGTATGTAGTAACGACCGGTTAAACCGATAGTAGTTCAACCCTAAAAAAACTTCGCTGACACTTCGCGTAGTTACCACACCACCAAAGTCAACCTGAAAATTATTCTGCGGGCGCTTGGAAAGCTGAAAATCAAATGTTCGTGTTTCCGTATCGTAAATAAAATTAGGATAGATGTTCTTAAAATAATCGTCAGAGACTAATTCATAATAGCCCGTTTTTATATCTGTAAAATACAGTGGCCTTTCTCCGTTCTTAAAAAAACGATTGATGTATCGCTGCTGGCGTGAATTAAATCCCCGGAAGCGAATGTGCTCTACAATCAATGGCTGCGTTTTACTGTTAAACACATTCCGTTTTGCTGCCACCGACTCGCACGTTCGGCGAACACCTATTTTGGCTTTAATCTCGGAGATTTGTCTGAGCGTAGCAATGTAGCCGCTGTCAATCATGTTCTTGGCCTTGGCAAAATCAAATGACGTATAGCTGGAAAGATTGGGGTGCAGATAAACACCGGTCTCAGGAATCAACTCCGGATCTGATTTATCCAGCAGGAGGTACAGCAGCGACCTTGATATCAGCTTATCATCCGTATCGTAAGGATATTCTTTAAACACCTTGGATGACACATTGCAACCGATGATCACATCCGGGTGAAACTCATTATGCACAATATCAACAGGGAAGTTGTTATAGACTCCTCCATCAAAAAGATACTTGCCATCAACCTTTACAGGATTGTAAAACAACGGCACTGTAGTGGTAGCCCGTACGGCATCGCTCAGTACACCCTTCTTTAATATCACCTGGCTCTGTGTAAAAATGTCTGCCGCGACTATGCGCAAGGGAACAAACAAGCTATCAAAGTTATTCTTTGCAATGGCCGATGGTTGTGCCAGGCGTTCTGCGAATGCAAAATTCAGTGAAAGGTCTTTTGCAATACTCGTATTCAGGTTAAGACTCAGGGTGGAATCAAGCGAGAGACTTAACTTGATGAATGAAGGGTACTCATCCGTTTTGTTATAATAGTAATTGTATCCTTTCTCCAGTCGTCCGTTGATCCAGTCCTTAAAGTCACTGGAAAGAATCATATCTTCAATCTGCTGCGGACTCATGCCAGCCGCATAGCAACCGGCCACTACACCCCCCATCGATGTACCTACCACATAATCAATTGGAATCTCGTTTTCTTCCAATGCTTTCAGCACACCAATGTGAGCAAACCCCTTTGCGCCTCCACCACTGAGTACAACTCCTACGCGCTGACCAAAAACGGCCATTGAAACGGAGAGAATACCTACCAACAGAGCGGGACGAATCATAAGTGGGTTATATCATCAACCAATTAATTATAGTCATGACGAAAAACGGCAGGAACGAAATCAGTTATCAGCAACCGTGACTTCCGTCTCTGCGGGGAACGGAATGATCTCCAGCTGTTTTTGCATTTTTAATTTCACCTGGCTGAATTCCGCTTCTTTTGCTTTCTCAATGGGCTGTGATGGTGGCAGCTCAATTTTAAACGGATCTACCTCAGCACCATTTTTGAAAAAACGATAACACAAATGCGGCCCGGTGGAAAGCCCGGTGCTTCCCACATAACCGATTACCTGCCCCTGACGAACCCGTGTGCCCGGCGCCATGCCGCTTGCAATCTTTGACATGTGCAGGTAGCCCGTAGTGTAGGTTGCATTGTGCTTCACTTTCACATAGTTTCCGCTGTTGGTTTTATACTGCGCTTCCAATACAATACCATCACCCGCACTTCGTATAGGTGTGCCCATGGGTGCCGCAAAGTCCGTTCCTTTATGCGCACGAATTACTTTTGCGATCGGATGGAAACGCGTCAGGTTATAATACGAACTGATGCGTGTAAACTCAATCGGATACTTTAAGAGTGCTTTGCGAAGACTATTGCCTTTCTCATCAAAATAATCAACACCATCGCCCTGATCGAAAGGGAAAGCATAGTACGGACTTTTAAAGTGTTCAAAATAAATTCCGAGGATCTTGCCAATGCCGATTGGCTTTTCTTCTACCACACTTTCTTCATAGATGATCTTAAAGCGATCTCCCTTCTGCAACCGCTGAAAATCTACCTGCCATGCAAAGATGTCGACAAACTTATTAGTAAGGTCATTAGAAAGACCAAGCGATGCTACCGTTTGAGATAAGTTGGATTCAATAACTCCGGCCGTTACTTTCTCCAGCACTGTTACTTCACGCTGACATACTTCTATCTGAAGTGAATCCTGCATGTGAAAGATGATGTAGTCAATGGCATTCGGTTCATATACCAGCGCCCGCACACTCTTTAGTGAATCATGATTGGTGATCAGTGTATATTTTTTGGTGGCGGCTATCTTTCTGAAATCAAACTTGCTGCGCGGTAATGTATTGAGTTGCTGCCATACTTTGGAACCGATGTAGTGACCTTCAAACAAATCGGCCAGGCGTTGGTTTTTCTTCACATAATCTTCTGTGACGTGCAGATCGTTAACCACCATGCCGTAAAGGACAATCGGTTTCTTTACTTCCAGCTCCACACGTTGGGTACTGTCTGCTGCAAAATCGCCAGGCGATGAAAACAGTGAGGTGTTTTTATTAATCCATACCAGAGCAATGCACAAAGCGATGGTACCAAGGAAAATAAACCAGAATTTTTTATTGGAGAGAAGTCCTTTCACTGTATACTCTTTTAATGACACAACGTTGCTATCCGCAAGTTTAGTCTAAAAAAATTTAAAATGAATACCAATACCGATCAATTAACAGAAACCAGATTTTATCTTAAGGTTTCTGGACATGGTGGATCCAACAGAAGAACCGCTCTATCGATAAGAAAGAAGGTATTTCGCTAGTATAATTCCTTGTATTTTTTCTTGCCACTTTCAAGGAACTGAACAAACTTATCCACACTGCGATCATAGGAATACGGCCATGCAAGCACTCGTTCATCTTTACCCACCAATACATAAAAGGGTTGTGCATTGTTATCGAGGTTGTTGATTTGAAGATCAGCATTTTGCTTACCAAGGGTCTTCTTCACCTTGCCATCATACTTTGATGTGTACCAAAGCTCTTCCGGCAATTCAGTTTTGTCATCTACGTAAAGAGCGACCACCACAAAATCATTTTGTAATCGCTGAAGCACTTGCGGATCGCTCCACACCACCGCTTCCATCTCTCGACAATTGGTACATCCATGACCCGTGAAGTCAATGAATAAAGGTTTGTTTTGCTGACGGGCGCAGGCCAGTGCCTGTTTATAATCATAATATCCTTTCAGCCCGTGAGGCAGGTGAAGGAAGTCCGCATACTTGGGCTCATCACATACCTCGGAAGTTTTCTGAGACCGTGTCAAAGCGATCAGATCAAAATCATGAGTGGACAACGGAGGCAAATAGCCGGCGAGCATTTTTAAAGGTGCTCCCCATAAACCAGGTACTAAATAAAGCGTAAATGAAAACACACCAATCGCCAGCATTAACCGGGGAACGCTCAATGTTTCCATAACGGAGTCGCTGGAGAAACGAATCTTACCCAGCAGGTACAAACCCAGCAAGCCAAAGATCACGATCCACAGCGCGATGTTGATATCGCGATCCAAAAGCCCCCAGTGATATGCCTGGTCAGCAATGCTGAAAAACTTGAGACACAATGCCAGTTCGATAAATCCTAAAGTGACCTTCACTGAGTTAAGCCATCCTCCTGACTTGGGAAGGCTTTTGATCAACTCGGGAAAGAAAGCGAAGAAAGTAAAAGGCAATGCAAAGGCGAAGGAATAAGAGAACATCATCAGCACCGGCTTCAGTATTTCTCCACCGGCAGAAAGCGTCAGCACAGTACCAACAATAGGAACCGTACAGCTGAATGAAATCAACACCAATGTAAAAGCCATGAAGAACACGCCTGTCAACCCGCCTTTCTCCGCCTGCTGATCAATTTTATTAACCAGCTTGTAAGGGGCCGTGATTTCAAATAACCCAAAAAACGAAAGGGCGAACACCAGGAAGATGACGGAGATGAAAAGATTCAGTGCCCAGTTGGTGGCCAATGCATTTAAGCCATCGGTACCCAATAACACGGCAAACAACGTTCCTGCAAACGTGTATAGTGCAATGATTGAAAACCCAAAAATGATGGCATTCTTGATTCCTTGTCGTTTACTCTGATTGTCTTTCAGAAAGAAAGTAACCGTCATCGGAATCATGGGAAAAACGCATGGCGTGATCAACGCGGTTAACCCCGCAAGGAAAGCGATAATCAGAATGGACCACAAGGAATCCTTGTTGTACGAAGCTTCTCCATCCAGTATTGATTTATCCAGTGTTGGCCCGTTGAATTGTGTGACATCTGCAGCAACCTTTACTTCTTTTGCTGAATCCGCATCCGGAATAATAACCGCCTGCTGGTTATTATCTATCGTTGGGATTGCTTCCGCTTTTCCTTCTTTTCCTGTTACTTTTATTTTTGAAAAGGAAAAATCTTCATTATTCGGAATGCATTTTCCATCGACATCACTGCATACCTGATAATCATAGTTACCTTCAATCTTAAGATTAGTCGCTACGACTTTTACTTTCTGACGAAACTCACCTGTGCCTTTAAAAATCTTAACATCACATTCAAAAATATCATCATGCTTGTCAATTGGTTTGATCGGCTGAAGTTTACCCACCAACTGATAACTTGGATGTGGATTGAATGTGATGGTTGTTTTTGTTGGCCCGTCTTCGCAAAGAAATTCAGACGAATAGAGGTACCAGTTTTTATCGATTGTTGCTTTAAATATCAATTCTACTTCATCACCCACTTTCACTGACTCGGATGAAGAAGAGAGCGTCCACTTTGCCGGTGATAAAATTTGCGCCTGGCTGATCAGTCCAAAAAAGGAGAGAAGTAAAAGGAAGAGGATTCGTTTTAGCATAGTCCGTAGTTCATTCGAAAGTTAACGCTATTCACACCAAATCAGTTTGTCATGATGAAGACAATACTGGTTTTTAACAATTCATTAAAGATTAAGTTCTTCTCATCCTTTTAAAATCCCATCAGCAACCTATTCCGATTTGGAGGCGGCAAAATGCTTGTGAAAGGCCACAATGGTTTCTATCCCGATAAGGAAGTTTTTGATGCCGTAATGTTCATTGGGTGAATGAAGGGCATCGCTATCCAGCCCAAAACCCATCAGCACGGTATCAAGGCCCAGTTCTTTTTTGAACAAAGCCACAATGGGAATACTGCCACCATCACGTGTTGGTATGGGTGACTTTCCCCATACTTCTTCAAATGCTTTTTCTGCCGCTTGGTATGCTTTCGAATCGGTAGGGGTAACCGCTGGCTGGCCACCATGATGTGCAATCACTTTTACTTTTACTGATTGGGGAGCGATGGAAATAAAGTGTTTGGTGAACAGTTCGGTGATCACGTTCGGATCCTGATCAGGAACCAGTCGCATGGAAATTTTTGCAGACGCTTTGGAAGGTAAAACCGTTTTGGCTCCCTCGCCTGTGTACCCTCCCCAGATACCATTACAATCCAGCGTAGGTCTTACTCCTGTGCGCTCCAGGGTGGTGTATCCCTTTTCACCGCGCACATCTTCAATGCCCAATTCTTTTTTATACTCGCTTAAGTCAAACGGAGCTTTATTCAATGCTTCGCGCTCTGCCGCACTCAGGTCTTTTACACTATCGTAAAATCCGGGAATGGTCACGTGGCCATTCTCATCCATCAATGAAGTAATCATTTGCGCCAGCACATTGATCGGATTGGCTACCGCCCCTCCGTATACACCGGAATGCAGATCCCGATTTGCCCCCGTTACTTCCACTTCCATATAACTCAATCCGCGTAAGCCAACAGTAATCGAAGGCTGATTTAACGAGATCAATGACGTATCCGAAATTAAAATCACATCCGCCTTCAGCTGATCGCGGTATTCTTTTACAAACACAGGAAGGTTATCCGAACCTACTTCTTCTTCACCTTCAATCATGAATTTGACATTGCATGAAAGCAGGTTGTGCTTCATCAATATTTCAAATGCCTTGATGTGCATATACATCTGGCCTTTATCATCACAAGCCCCACGTGCATAAATCTTTTCGTCACGTACGGTTGGCTCAAACGGCGGAGTGTTCCACAATTCCAATGGATCAGCCGGCTGCACATCATAATGACCATAAACCAATATTGTTGGCTTTGACGGATCAATGATCTTCTCGCCAAAAACAATGGGATGACCTTTTGTTTCCACCAACGCTACTTTATCCACTCCCGCTTCCTGTAGCTTTTCTTTAACATACTCTGCTGCTTTGCGCACGTCCGCTTTGTATTTGCTATCGGCACTGACAGAAGGGATACGCAACAGTTCAAACAACTCGGATAAGAAACGGTCTTTATGGGAAGTGATGTACTGCTTGATCATGTTGTTCTGTTAAAACGGTTATACTCAATTTTTTCCTTCAATCATTTTTTCAGCTGCTTCTGCGATTTTCAGCTGCTCGATGAAATTATCAATCTCACCATTCATCACCGCAGGTAGATTATGCTGCGTATATCCGATACGGTGATCTGTAACGCGGCTTTGCGGATAATTATACGTACGGATTTTTTCAGAGCGGTCTCCGCTACGTACCTGTGACTTTCGTGCATCGCCTACTTCTTTATTCTTCTTCTCTACTTCAATCTCGTACAACTTGGTGCGAAGCATTTGCAAAGCCCGCTCACGGTTTCCGTGTTGTGATCGTTCGATCTGGCACGTTACCATGATGCCCGTTGGCTTGTGTGTAAGCTGCACTTTGGTTTCCACCTTGTTCACGTTCTGCCCACCTGCACCACTGGATCGCGCGGTTTGATACTCCAGATCAGCCGGATTGATTTCAACATCTACCTCTTCGGCTTCGGGCAATACTACGATAGAAGCTGCCGAGGTATGCACACGGCCTTGCTGCTCGGTAGCAGGCACGCGCTGCACACGATGCACTCCTGATTCGTATTTGAAAATCCCAAAAGCGCCATCGCCTTCTACTTCTGCTATTACTTCCTTGTATCCACCTGCTGTTCCTTCCGTCACATCCATCACTGACATCTTCAATCCTTTACGATCGCAGTAGCGCTGATACATGCGCCAAAGGTCGCCTGCAAAAAGTGCAGCTTCATCGCCACCGGTTCCTGCCCTGATTTCCACAATGCAGTTTTTGTAGTCGTTGGGATCTTTGGGCATGAGCATTTCCTTCAGCTCATTTTCCAATGCATCTCTTTTAGGAGCAAGTTCTTCCAGTTCCATCTTGGCCAACTCGCGGATGCCTTCTTCCTTTTCCTTTTCCAGGAGTTCTTTCGCCTGTTTCAACCCGTCTAGTATGCGGCTGTATTCATCGTATTTACCTACTATTTTCTCCAGATCTCTGTATTCTTTGTTCAGCTGGCTATACAGCTTCATGTCTTTAATCGACTCGGGCTGTACAATCAACTGACCCACCTCCTCAAAGCGGAGCTTTATATCTACTAGTTTTTCAATCATAAAATTAAAAGAGCTGCAAATTTAACAAGAAGATTGAGCCCTGAAGGGTATCGGGCAATTTTGTCGGCTTGCGAGCAAAAGAACTTCTGGAAAACGGCGAAATCCTTATCTTTGAAAGGCGGAAGGCCAAAATTGAATTCACCATTCACTTTATTTTTTAATCCGATCTCCTGACTATTTTTTATGAAATACTTCTCCATCGCTTTTCTCTTGTTTCTCGTTTCATGTGGCGGAAAACTCTCTGATGAGCAACGCAAAAAGTTAAAGGACCGGATGGAGGAAGATGAGATTATTCGTGTTACGGATGCGGAAGTAACCGATGCTGCTTTTGCCTATGGCCGTAAAGTGGCAAAAGAGATTGAATCAAAAAGTACCACGTTTAGCAATAAAAAACTGACGGATTCCATCGCAAAAATTTACGATGTAAAAATCGTTACGCTTCAAAATGGAGACTCTACCCTGATGAAAATGGAGCAACAGTTGATCGAAGCATACACTTCCGTGGATGGCAAAGAGCTGAGTGATAATATCCAGCGCCTGGGGAATGACTCATTACTTTATACCAAGCCCATCATGCGTGAAAAACCCGATGGCTCAATGGAGTTTGTAAAAGCGATTGGCATCCACTTGCCCCGCAAAAAAGTAGTGCTCTCTATCAAGGAGAAATGATCAGTCCCTGGCAGATCTGGATTGATACCGGTGGCACATTTACCGATTGTTTGGGTATTGATCCACATGGAAATCTGCATCGGTTAAAAATCCTGAGCAACAGCGCTCTTCGCGGAAACATCCGTTCACAGCCTTCGTCAAATTCCATTGAGGTAGCCATTCAATGGCCCATACAACAAGATGTTTTTAAGAATTTTACGCTTCGCGTTCTTGATACGAAAACACTCCTCCGCAAAATAAAAAAGATTCATTTTGAGAGCAGTGTGATTGAATTTGATCCATCACTGCCTGAAGACGTATCGGGATTAACCATTGAAATATCCTCTGACGAAGAAGTTCCGGTTCTTGCAGCACGTTTACTAACAGCTACCCCTTTAAACAAGCCATTTCCCCCAATGGAAATGAAACTAGGGTCCACACGGGGAACCAACGCTATACTGGAGCGGAAAGGTGCCCGTACCGCTTTCGTAGTCACCAAAGGGTTCAAGGATCTATTGCTCATCGGCAACCAGCAAAGACCTGATCTCTTTACACTAAATATTCAAAAAGTAAAACCACTTTATGAGGTAGTCATTGAAGTGGAGGAGCGAATAAGTGCCGATGGGAAAGTCATCGCTGCACTTACGGGTAAAGAATGCGCTCGTATCGCCAAAATCGTAAAGCAGCAAAAAATAGAATCAGTAGCTATCGCCTTGCTGAACAGTTATCGTAATCCGGCCCACGAACAACAACTTGCTCATCATTTAGCGAAAGCAAACGTCACCTTCGTTTCTTGTTCACATCAGTTATCGGGTCAGCTCAAAATTCTTCCGCGTGCCGAAACAACGGTGGCCAATGCGTATCTCTCTCCTGTGATTCATACGTATAGTAAGCGAATACAATCCGGCTTAAAGCATGCGCAGTTAAAAATCATGAGCAGCGGAGGCAGTCTGCTGGATGCCAATGATTTTCATCCGAAAGATAGTTTGTTAAGCGGGCCAGCGGGCGGAATAGTCGGTGCTGCTACGACAGCCCGCCTTTCAGGCATTGATAAAATCATCACTTTCGACATGGGTGGCACCAGCACGGACGTAGCATTATATAATCAACGCTATGATTACCGCTACGAATCACAAGTGGGCGATCTTAAAATTCTTTCACCCTCACTGGCCATTGATACCATTGCTGCAGGAGGTGGCTCGATCTGTGATTTTGATGGATATCGCTTCACGGTGGGGCCACATAGTGCCGGCGCTTTTCCTGGCCCCGCGTGTTATGGTGCAGGGGGGCCACTCACCATTACCGATGTCAATTTACTGTTAGGCCGAATTGATCCGGATCATTTTGCCATGCCTGTTCATGTAGACAAGGCACGGTTTGCCTTAAATCAACTCCTGCTGAGGGTAAATCAACTGTCCGCCACAAAAATCTCCGCAGAAGAGGTACTTGATGCTTTTGTTCGTATTGCCAATGAAAAAATGGCCGATGCGATTCGCAGAATTTCCATCCAACAAGGTCACCATCCTGTTGACTTCACGTTACTTAGTTTTGGCGGAGCTGGCGGACAACACGCGTGCTCACTCGCTGCATTATTAGGAATGAAAAAAGTACTCATTCCTTATGATGCCGGATTGCTCAGCGCCTATGGCATCGGTCATGCCGATGTGGAGCGCTTCGAAGAACAGCTCGTATTGATTACTCTGGATAATGCCTTAAAAAAATTACCCGGCCTGCTTCAACATCTCTGGAAGAGAGGGCGCAAAAAACTTCTTCATGAAGGCTATCCATCCCAAGCCATTCAATTAAAAAAACAGCTTCTCTTTTTGCGTTTCAAAGGACAGGAGAGCACCATTGAAATAGAGTATGAGGAAGGATACAACGTGTTGTCCCTTTTCAGAAAAAAATACGAATCAATCTATGGTCATTGGCTAAATGATCGTGAGGTGGAATTGGAGTCTGTAAAAATAATCGCAGCCATACCTGGTCATCGCACTGGGGCGGCATACGCGCAGGCAGATAACTATTTTCCGCAGAGCAAGCGAACAATTGCCATGTGGATGAATGGCAAACAGCAATCCGGTTTAGTTCATCGCTGGGAAGAGCTGCGGGCCGGTGCGCAGATCAAAGGTCCTGCACTGATAGTAAGTAAAAATTCGACTACCGTTGTTGAAAAGGGCTGGTCATTTCTTCTGGATGAAAACAACAATGCGCTTCTTCAGAAAGGCAAGAACCCTGCTCAAACAACACATTCCTTTTCTGAACAGGCACAACTTGAACTGTTTACCAATCGCTTCACATCAGTGGCGCAGGAGATGGGCGTTTTGCTTCAGCGAACTTCTTTTTCGGTGAATGTAAAGGAACGATTGGATTTTTCGTGTGCTGTGTTAGACGCGAATGGGTATCTGGTGGTGAACGCCCCGCACATACCCGTTCATTTGGGAAGTCTTGGTGTCTGCGTTCGCGAAGTGCGTAAAGTGATCAAGATGGAAGAAGGTGATGTGGTGGTCACCAATCATCCTGCGTTTGGCGGATCCCATTTACCTGATGTTACTTTGATCAAACCTGTATTTTATAAACACCAGCTCATCGGCTATGTGGCTAATCGTGCTCACCATGCAGAAATTGGCGGAAAGAAACCGGGCTCCATGCCGGTAGATGCAGTGTCATTGGAAGAAGAAGGTGTGATCCTATCACCCACTTACCTGATTAAGAAAGGCTCAGCCCGCTGGAATGAATTAAGATCACTTTTTGAAAATGCAAAGTATCCTACCCGATTGCCGGAAGAAAACATGGCCGATCTGAATGGAGCACTGGCTGCCGTAAATCTGGGCGAGAAGCTTTTGCAAGAGATGTGTCTCGCGTTCACCTCCGATGAAATAGCCAGGTACATGAAGAAGTTAAGGGAACATGCTCATCTTCTGCTCTCACAAAAGCTAAAGCAGTTAAGGGCTCCTGTATGGAAAGCAGAAGAGCGCCTGGATGACGGATCAAAAATCAAAGTACGCATCAATCGAAACGGAAGTAAACTAAAAATTGATTTCACCGGAACATCAGGAGTACATTATGGAAATCTCAATGCTACACCGGCCATTGTACAAAGTGTAGTATTGTATGTGCTCCGTTTATGGGTTAATCAATCGGTTCCCATGAACGAAGGATTAATGAAAGAGGTAAAGCTCATCTTGCCTCGTGGTTTTTTGAATCCCGATTTTTCAAATACTGATGCGCTTCCCGCTGTAGTGGGTGGAAATACCGAAGTGAGTCAACGACTGACGGATACTTTACTAAAAGCAGTTAAGCTCGCCGCCTGCAGCCAGGGCACCATGAATAATTTTCTGTTCGGCAACAGTAAGCTGGGCTACTATGAAACGATCTGCGGTGGCGTGGGTGCCGGCAATGGATTCGACGGTGCGGATGCCGTGCATCAACACATGACCAATACGCGGATCACTGATCCGGAAGTTTTAGAGTTACGCTACCCGGTAAGACTGGTACGGTTCGAGATAAGAAAGAACTCCGGCGGAAAAGGAAAATGGAAAGGTGGCAATGGAATAATCCGTGAGATCATCCTGCTGGAAGACCTGGATATTAATTTACTCTCTCAGCATCGTGTGGAAAAGCCGTATGGATTGAAGGGCGGAAGTACTGGCAAAACAGGAAAACAGGTGATACTTCACCCGGATGGCAAAAAGAAATTACTGAAAGGTATGGATGGAGTAAAGGTAAATGCTGGCGACCGCCTGGTCATTGAAACACCAGGAGGAGGCGGATATGGTAAAATGAAAAAGCCCCGGCTTTAGTCAGGGCTTTTTCATTAGATTATGTTATACGCTATTTCACTTCGCGGGTGGTGTTATTCCCAGTTTCTTCAACACCAGATCTGAAATATTGTATTTCTCATCACTGTAAAGAAGTATATCTCCGCCGCCTACCATCTGCGGATTGATGATATAGGTGTATCCGTTTTCTTTCGCCACGGCTTCAATAGCGTTACCCACCTTGGTGTAAACAGGTTCCATTAATGAAGTTTGCTTGGTGCGCACAGACGTTTCTGCATCCTGCTGAAATTTCTGGATGGCTTCCTGTAACCCCTGCAGTTCTCTTTCTTTATCTGCACGAATAGCGTCAGGCGTAGTTGCCGGAAGGTTCTGATAAGCTTTCAATTTCGATTCATAATCCTGGTATTTTGCTTTCATCTGCGCTTCCAGTTGGGCACCGTGCGCTTTCAGATCCGAATCGATCTTCTTGTATTCCGGCATCAGGCTAAAAATATAATCCCACTCGGCATAACCTATCTTCTGTTCCTGGGCATTCGCGCCCAGCGAACAAATGATCAATGTGATCGCAAATAAAATTCGCATTGACTTGTGAATAGAATTTGATGTCATAAAAAATGTCCGGTTGTAAAAATAAAAAGCCCTGCTGACTGAACAGGCAGGGCTTTCTTGTATTCGCTAAATTAGTTTGTCTTTTTAACAGGCGCAGGGGTAGTTGTAGCAGCCGGTGCGGCCGGAGTTACTCCCAGATTTTTCAACACCAAAACAGAGATATCGTATTTCTCATCATTGTAAAGAAGGATGTCACCACCACCTAGTAATTGCGGATTGATGATGAATGAATATCCGTTTTCTTTCGCCACGGCTTCAATAGCAGCACCGATTTTTTTGAAAACAGGTTCAGTCAGGTCAGATTGTTTCTTCTGCATGGAGGTCTGAGCATCTTGCTGAAACTTCTGAATGCTTTCCTGTAAACCTTGCAGCTCTCTCTCCTTATCAGCACGAATAGCTTCGGGAGTGGTTGCCGGCATACCCTGATACGCCTTGTACTTGGTTTCCAGTTCCTGGCTTTTTGCTTTCAACTGGTTTTCCAGCTGACTCTGATGTGTTTTCAAGTCGTTTTCAATTTTCTTGAAATCGGGCATTTGGCTGAATATATATTCCCAATCGGCATAACCAATTTTCTGTGTAGTCTGTGCCTGGGTGGTGAAACCAATTGTCACCAGCATCAAAAGGAGGAGAGTTCTCATTGTTTGTTTTAAGTTATTTTATTTTATCGTTCGGGTCGCCTAGCCCTAATTCTTCTAATACAAAGTCAGTATAATCATGTCGCGGATCCGTGTAGATCATCACCAGCTCTGCCGACTTATCAAAAACGATAGCGAGGCGGTTGGCTTTACTTACTTTCTCTACTGCATCGAACACTTTGTCCTGTAAAGGTTTGATCAATTCTGCTTTTTTCAAAAAAAACAAGCCATCAAATCCAAAAACCTTTTTCTGATACTCTTTTGTATCATTTTCCTTTTTTCTGATCTCTGCCAGGCGCTCTTTCTTCATTTCTTCCGTCAAAAGCACCTGTTCTGCCTGATACGAGCTATAAAGACCATCTACCTTTTTTTGCATGTCTTCAATCTCTTTTTGCCACGCGGCCGAAAGCTGATCGATTTCATCCTGAGCCTTTTTGTATTCCGGCATTTTACTCAGAATAAAATCAGAGTCAATATATCCGAACTTCTGAGCATTGGCAAAATTCAGACCAAAGACAGAAAGGCCAATAAATATCAGTAAAACCCTCATTTATACAATTATCGTAGTTGCTGACCAATTGTAAACTGGAAAGACTGATGTGCCGATCGATCTCCACTTCCCAGAGGAACATCATCAAACGCCTTGCCCCAGCTTATACCAATCAAACCAAATGCAGGCATAAATATTCTCGCACCCAAACCGGCTGATTTATAGGTTCTAAACGGATTGAAGTCATAGAAATTATTCCAGTTATTACCTCCCTCAGCAAACGTATATACGTAAATAGTGGCTGACTGGCCGGTGGTTACCGGGTAGCGTAATTCAAGTCCTAATTTACTGTAGGCGATACCTCCTTCAATTCCTGAGTTGGCATTACTGCTTTGTGAATAGTTAGGAGGTGTAATGGTTCTGTCGTTATATCCGCGCAAAGCGATGATTTCCTGCCCCAACACAAAGGAGTTGAACCCTCCGGCAAGCCCGCTACCACCCATTACAAATCGACCGAATGGTCCGGCTCCGGCAGTGCTTCCATAGCTTCCGATAAATCCAAAATGTGCTTTGGTTTCTAACACAAGGCTACGCGAGTCGGGTTTGCTGCCACCCAACAGTTTCAGATAAAACTTGGAGTCAAACATCCATTTGTGCATTTCTACCCATTTGTATTTGGTGTTCACATCACTATACACCGAGGCCGGGCGCCACTGCGAATAGGGTGGTGTTAGTTTCAGACTCAATGAAATGGTTGATCCCGTTGTGGGGTACATCGGATTATCGATACTGTTACGAGACAGCGTAGTTTCCAGCCCCAGATCAAAGGTTTGTCCAACGGCCGGCAGTGTAGTCGATGAAAAATAGTTTCTATAGTTATACACCAGGAACTGCAATGAGTTCACTAGAGTGAAGTAGTTATCCGGCCACTCCAGTCGTCTTCCCAATCCTACAGTAATACCACTTTGTTTAAGTGAGGTATTGTTGCTGAACTCATAGGTCGTAGTCAACAAACGAGAGATCGAGTGATTCAAACTCACGGTTAATGAATTTGGCTTACGACCGCCTAACCACGGTTCAGTAAACGAGAAGCTATAGCTCTGGAAAGAACGGCCACTGGCCTGTGCTCGTAATGATACCTTTTGTCCGTCACCTACCGGCAATGGCTTCCATTTATCCAGGTGAGGCACATTGCGGAGAGAGAAGTTGTTAAACGTTAAACCAACTGTACCTACGAAACCATAGTAGCCTCCCCATCCACCGGATAGTTCAACCTGGTCATTGGATTGTTCTTCTACTTTCCATTCAATATCCACTGTACCATCTGTCATGTTAGGTCGAATGTCTTGTTCTACTTTTTGTGGATTGAAATAACCCATGGTAGATAACTGCTGCTGTGTACGGATGATGTCGGATCTTCTGAATTTCTGACCCGGAATCGTGCTTAACTCTCTGCGGATAACATGATCGCTGGTTCGTTCATTTCCACTGATAATTACTTCATCAATAGTTGCCTGATCGCCTTCGAAGATACGCATCTCCAGATCGATGGAATCACCGACCACAGCTATCTCTACCGGATCAACGTGGAAAAACAGATAACCATCATCCATATACAGACCACTGATGTCCGCACCTTTAGGATTGAACGATGTCTTCTTGGTAATCAGGTCGCGATTGTATACGTCACCTTTATTAATATCTAAGATTTTGTTAAGTGTAGCTGCCGAATACTTGTAGTTCCCCGTCCAGGTGATGTTGCGGAAATAATACTTCTTTCCCTGCATCAGTTTAATGTCGATATCGATACTTCGTTTATTAAAGTTCGTGATCGTATCGGCTATAATCTCTGCATCGCGGTAGCCAAGCGTATTCAGATAATCGATAATTTTAATTTTATCTTCTTCGTATTCTGATTTAATGAATTTGGAAGAGTTGAACACATTGAGTTTTACATTGCGATCGATGAACTCTTTGGTCTGACGCCAGGTCATCTTCTTGGCAGTATCATAGCGCGTATTGAAAATGCCCATAATCAATGCACGATGAAGCGCAAAGCGCGGATGTTCATGTGTTTTCTTCATCTTCTTTTTCAGCTTCATGGAAGACACATCATCGTTACCTACAAAATTGATTTCATTGATCGTCACCTTTTGCTTCAGGTCCACATTGATGCGGAGGCGGATGTTACCACGGCTTAACGTGTCACCCACCTGAGTCACTTTCACTTCGGTGTTCAGGAAACCCTTCTTTACAAAATGCTTCTTTACTGACAATTCCGTATTACGAATCATGGCATCGGTGACAATCTTTCCCTTGATGAGGTTAAGATCTTCCTTCAGGGAGCTCTGTCTTCCCTTGCTGATTCCGGTAAAGTAAAAATCAGAGAGACGTGATTTTTCCGAGAGCTGAATACTCAGAAACACGTTCTGTCCTTCAATACGATCTACAATAATAGCGGCATCACCCACCAGCCCGTGTTTCCACAGTTTTCGTATGGCCGCCGAGATTTTATCACCCGGTATTTTTATTTTATCACCTACCCGAAGACCGGTAAGTGAAATCATGGCATTCTTGTCGAGAATATTAAGACCGGTTACTTCAATGCCACCGATGTAGTATTCGCCCGGGTTGGCGTAGTTCAGATTTTCGGCAGTAGCAGGTTCGGGGGTGGTGGCTTTTTCACGGCTTTTTCTAAACTGGCCATAGGTACTCAGCGCGGGTGCCAATAGTGAAATAAAAAGAAGGACCGTAAAAAATCTCTTCATCCGCTTACTCGGTTCTTTCCAATACTTTTCCAAATCTTCGTTCCCGTTTTTGATACGCACAAATGGCCTCATAGAGATCTTCTTTTCTGAAATCGGGCCATAATGTTTTAGTTATATACAATTCCGTATAAGCGATTTGCCAAAGCAAAAAATTACTGATACGCATCTCTCCACTTGTCCTTATCAAAAGCTCCGGATCTGGAACACCTGCCGTTTCCATATGATCAGAAATAAGCTTCTCATCAATCTGGCCCGGAAGCAAGTTCCCCTCTTTTATCGCACTGGCAATTGTCTTTACCGCTTTTACTATTTCCGAGCGTCCGCTGTAATTAAGAGCCAGTAATACCGTAAGTCCTTTATTGCTTTTTGTACTGTCTTTCGCTTCCGCCAGGTTCACCTGGCAATCTTTGGGCAGATGACTGATGTCTCCAATGGTGAGTAACCTCACGTGATTTTTATGAAGCCGGTTGATCTCCTTTTTTATGGTATTCACCAACAGCTCCATTAATCCATTGACTTCCTCTGCCGGCCGCCCCCAGTTTTCGGTACTGAAAGCATACAGTGTCAAGTACTTTACACCCAGTTCGCCACATCCTTCGGTAATGTCAATCACCGACTGTATGGCATTGCGATGTCCGAAAATACGGGCAGCACCTTTGCTTTTTGCCCATCTTCCATTGCCGTCCATGATAACGGCAATGTGGCTGGGCAAATTATTTGGGTCGATATTTTCCTTCAGTGAGGCCACAAGTCGGCAAAAATAGCCAAAATCCCAACATCTCCGAACGGTAAAATCAACCAGTTCAATTGTTTGTAGCGATTATTTGGATTTTGATTGAGCAAAACAAACCACTCGAAAGAATACCTTGACTGAATAGATGAAAAGGGCTGCGATTTAGTTTTATCGTTCTTTATGAATTAACGATACGGACTTGTAGGACAAGGAATGTCGTAAAACGCGCGTGTGATGGTGATCCCCAAAAAGTAGTACGTATCGTTGTCAAAACGGTTTCCGTATTGATAGTTTTTGAATGCCGGGTTACCATCCGAGATATTATCCAGGTAGTCAAACATCGTTTTACGTACCCCAAATTCCAGAGCGATATAATAGTTAGGATTCAATACATACTTTACCCCTCCGCCAAAAGGAATCACCGGCTGCACATTGCTATATGCTCCGGTTTTTGTTTTATTGCCAGACAGGGCAAACAAGCCAAAACCACCAAACAGGTAGGGTGTGAATCTCAGCTTTCGTTTACCGTCTTTCCAATCCAGAAAGTGATATTCGAAAGCTACCGAGGCTTCCATCAAGGTAATATCGAATGAATAATTCCGCTTTGCCCCAAAAGCATCAACCGGATGCTTAGCATCACTGGCTGCCAGCTTACCTCCTGTGAGTGAGGTGCGCAGGCTGATCACATGACTGATATTGGACCGATAAAAAATAGTAGCCGCTGGCTTGGAAAAAGCAAAATTGTAATTGCGAACTAAATCTCCTGTATAATTAAACGTACCTACTCCAAACCCTACCTCAGACCGTTGAGAAAGTTGAGCATGAGATACAATGGCCAACTGTGTGAAGCCTGCCAGAAGCAGGGCTCTGAAAATATGCGTTGGCTTCAAAAGCATTATCTGAATTTTGCCCTATGGAAACTGGCTCCGATAATATAACTAACACGAAGACTTGTAACCATGTAAATATCTTTGTCTTTTTTATTACCTCTTACATTATCCGGATACTCACTACCATAACCATTCACTACCGTGTAGCTATTGCCGTCTCTACCGGTATAGGTTATCGGATAATTTTTTGAGTCTCCTGGCAAAGGTACTTCATTACTTCTGTAGGACATTGCCTGTGCGAGCGGGCTTTTCAATACTCCTAAATCCACGTAGTTCTTGCTTACATCATCCAGATAATCTGTGAAGGTGTATCTAAATCCAATATCTGCAGCCAAGTCCATCACCTGATTTAGTTTAAAACGAACTCCGGCACCAAATGGTATAGCTACCTGCAAAGCTTTATAGGGTTTAATTCCGTGATTGACATCGGTAGGATCGAGGGTAGAGTATTGTCCTTCCGTTCCCAGTGGCCTTAACTTCACCCATTTGCCCGCATCGGCAAGTGGCGCTCCGGTCAGATCAGTAGCAGGAGCTTTTGCCTCCGGATTATTTGTAAGGCCAGCTGCTCCTATATACACGTAAGGGGTCCAGGCTACCCGGCTGATGTACGTTAACTCATTTTCAAAAAGATCAAATACAGCTACTACTGACAGTTCAAGAATGTGATTGCGGAAAGAAAGATTGCGCTGAGATCTGAATATCCCATTCTCCAGGTCTGTCTTATCGGCTGATTTACTGTCGCTACCTGTTAATGTGCCATACATCAGCTGGGTTTGCAGCGTATAGCGGGGTCCAAAACGATGTGCCCAGAAAAGACCCAATGCCGGACGGGTAAAAGAAATATCCGAACTGAACTTGTTCGGTCTTGGTGCAATATCTCCGTAATAGTTAAGTGCGCTGACAGAAACTCCAAGAGAATTGTAAATCTTGTTCTTATCAAAACTTGATTTTCTTCCTCTGAAATTAGCAATGCGTTTATTGTTTCTCTTGATGGCCCTTCGGTTGAATTGCCCCATCGTTTCTTCGCTCGCCAGCAGCAAAGCAACCAACACTACTAACGCCAACTGTAACTTTCTCATACTGAAAACATTTGCCAAACTACAAAGCTATAAAAATACGAAAGATTTACATTATGGATAATGGCGGTTTCCAATTGTAAGTCAAAATTTAATAATTAGCGTAACCGGATGCAAAGGTCTAAACAAATGTTAGGCTCAGTTTCTTACATCTCGGCCCCAGTTCAGCTTGTGCCGGAGTGTATCGTAGTAGTTTTTCCCCGGAAGCTGTACCAGATTTACTTTGAAATTTTCCTTTATAATCTTCAGCTTAACACTGGCGTTAATGGTTTCGATTCTCGAATCCAGTGAAATCAAAAAATTCTTACTTCTGCCTTCTACCTGAAAGGTGATCTCCGCATCATCAGACACTACCATGGGACGTGCGGTGAGTGTATGCGGACTTACCGGTGTAATCACAAAACTTTCCGATTGGGGGTGAAGAAGTGGCCCTCCGCAACTTAAAGAGTAACCGGTAGATCCGGTAGGTGTGGAAACAATTACTCCGTCTGCCCAATAGGAATTCAACAACTCGCCATTTACATGTACATGCACCGTAATCATTGCAGAGATGTCTTTCTTCATGATAGTGAAATCATTCAAGGCAAAGTTCTGCCCCTCAAAAAGCTTTTTATCACTCACCAGTTTTAATACGGAGCGGGAGTCAATACTATAGCTGGATTGCATCAGATTACTGATCGCCAGCTCGGTTTCATCGCGGTTTATGGTAGCCAGGAAACCCAAGCGCCCGGTGTTGATTCCTAAAATCGGAGTTTCATATTTCTCCACATAGGTCACAGAGTCAAGCAAAGTACCATCGCCTCCCAATGAGAAAAAGAAATCCAGCGGTTTGAGGTTATAACCATGATAAAATGACTTGATCCTGTATGACTTCAGTTTTTTAGATTTTACCTGCTTCAGAAATTTGGACGAAGCCCATATTTCCATGTTCTGGCCTTTGAGATAGTCTAAAAGGGATTCAGTAAACCGCGCGGATTTGTTTTGGGGATCTCGTCCATGAATACCTACGCGCATTGTCAAAAGGTGGGATCAGATATTTAAATATTTCATCAGCATGTCCAGCCGGTCTTTGCTTTCATCTTCCCGGTTGGTTTCCTGATAGCGTCCTATTACACGATATCCAAACCGCTCCAGGGTAGCCACAATCCGGCTCATCTCCAGCTGATTGATTTTTAACGTGACTTTGATTTTTCCTTTGTCAAGCGGATCTTCTACCATGGTGCTGCTGATGACCTTGGCATTGTTCTCTTCCACATAGCGGCATATCTCTGCCAGCGAATAATCAATCAGATCCATGGATAATACCAGTATTCCTCCCGGCATCTGCACGGCGGCTGTCTGAGCAAAAGAGGTCATCATGTCCTGCACCGTGATCACCCCTGCATACTGGCCGCTTTCATTTACCACCGCCACAATCTGCAGTTTATATTCACCTGCTATGCGTAGTATATCATAGAAGTGAAAATCCAGTCCTACAAAACACTCCTTGCCTACCAGATCAAAATCAGCGAGGTGTTTTTCGATGTCATTCGATTCGAGAATGATTTCCTCAGAGATAAAACCCAACAGTAACCCTCCCTCTACTACGGGCAGGTGGTTGCAGCGAAACTCCTCCATCCACACGATTGCCTTATGTGCATCATCCGTCACTTTCAGTGGCGGGATCATGTGATTAATGAGTTCTTCTGCGATCATTGAGATGTGTTAATTCTTACTTACCAAAAAATCCTCCATCAGTTCATTGAATTTTTCCGGGTGCTCCATCATGGGCGCGTGGCAACATTTATCAATAAACTTCAACTCCGACCCGGCAATCAACCGATTAAAATCATGCGCCACTATTGGTGGTGTAATGGTATCGTTTAATCCCCAAATCAGCAATGTGGGAACCGAGATTTTAGGTAAATCATTCGCTAAATTATTGCGCTGTGCTGATTTCGCTATGGCCACAATACGCATCGCCTTGGGGATGCTCTTGGTGGTTTCAAAAACTTCGTCTACGAGCTCTTTTGATGCTACCTGCGGATCATAAAAGGTGTAGGCCACTCTTTCTTTGATATAATCATAGCTGCCTCTGCGTGGATATGATCCTCCCATCGCATTTTCAAAAAGGCCGGAGCTGCCGGTAAGTACCAGCTTCGATACTTTGGATGGATTGTGAAGTGTATATAAAAGACCCACGTGACCACCAAGCGAATTTCCCATGATGATCATATCATTCAGCTTCATGAAGTCAACAAACTCTTCCACAAACTTCCGTAATCCTTCCAGGCCGGCATCTTTTATGGGCATCTCATAAATAGGAAGCATAGGTATGAGCACACGAAACTTTCCGGAAAAGCGATGAACCACCCCTTCCCAGTTACTAAGCGCTCCGAAAAGACCATGAAGCAGCATCAACACCTGTCCCTGACCTTCGTCTACAAACTTAAACCCTTCCTTTTCCTTCACATTTAGGGGCATATGCACTTACTAATTTTGGATAAATAACTAAAAATTTCTGATCCGACGAATTATGAGAAAATTTCCTTGAAAAAAGGCACAAATTGAGCTGTCCAGACCGCCAGGCCAGGGGCCAGTTTTGCGGTAAACGGGTAAAGCCATGATCCTTCCGTCCATTCTGCTTTGGGATTATATTTCAAGGAGTCGGCAATCCATAACACGACACTGGCCATAAACATGGTTTTGAATGCACCCAATACCAGCCCCATTGATTCATCTACACGGCCAAGAAATGTTTTGTCGATAGAATCACGAATACTTTTTCCCAACCACGTCACTAACACCACTACCAGAATAAAAATGAGAAAGAATGAAATATAGGGCAGTGTCTTCTGATCGGCATTGAATTGTCTTTCCAGAAATTCCATTCCTTCCCCCATGAGCTTGAATCCTAAAAAGATACCAAGCACGATGGCCAGTAACGAAACCAACCCCATCAGAAAACCATCCTTATAGCCTTTGTAAGCACCTATAAGAATAACGACAAGGAGAAGTATATCAATCTTACTCAAGCCGTCAGTATTTTCTTTACCAATTCAGAAATGACTTTGCCATCTGCCTTACCGGCAAGTTGCTTGGTGGCAATGCCCATTACCTTACCCATGTCCTGCGGGCCTTTGGCACCGACCTGCTCAATGATTTTTTTCACTTCTACCGTAAGCTCTTCTTCTGTAAGTTGTTTTGGAAGGTAACGGTTAATGACCTCGAGTTGGGTCAGCTCTTTCTGAGCCAACTCTGCCCGGTTCTCCTTTTGAAAAATCTCGGCAGACTCCTTACGCTGCTTGGCGGCCTTCATCAACAGCTTGCTTTCTGCCTCTGATGTAATATCCGCACTTACTCCTTTTTCTGTTTCGGCCAGAAGAATCATTGATTTGATACTGCGTAAAGCCTCCAGTTCTTCTTTATTCTTGGCAAGCATGGCCTGCTTAATGTCTGCGTCAATTTGTTGTTTTAAACTCATACTATTTTTTATTCGTTGTAAATTTACGCGTGTAATTGGAAAGAGGAAATTAATCCCGAGTTAGAAATCGTGACCCGACTAAGTGTAAATATCAATAAAATTGCCACGCTGCGAAATGCACGCGGTGGCAACAATCCGGATGTGATAAAAGTAGCACTGGATTGCGAACGATTTGGTGCGCAAGGTATTACCGTGCATCCCCGCCCTGATGAGCGGCATATCCGCTACAGCGATGTGATCGAATTAAAGAAAGTGGTGACCAGCGAGTTTAATATTGAAGGCTATCCGGATGAGCGTTATATGCAACTGGTGCGGGAAGTAAAACCGGCCCAGGCCACCTTAGTACCCGATGGCCCGCATGTCATCACGTCCAATGCCGGATGGGATACCGTTGTGCATGAACCGTATCTGAAAGAAATCATCGCTGAATTGAAAAGCTATGGCACACGCGTTTCTGTTTTTGTCAATCCGGAAAACAAAATGGTGGAAGGCGCAAAGAAGGCCGGTGCCGATCGTATTGAATTATATACCGAACCTTTTGCCTCGCATTACCATCAGAATAAAGAAGAAGCCGTGAAGCCTTATATTGAAGCGGCCCGCTTGGCCAGGCAGCTTCAACTGGGCGTGAATGCAGGCCATGACCTGGATCTGCATAATCTCCATTACTTATTTCAATCTATTCCATTGTTGGATGAAGTATCTATCGGCCATGCACTGATCTGCGATGCCTTGTACCTGGGTCTTGAAAATACGATTCAGCTTTACCTGCGCCAGTTACAGCCCAGCTGATAGCAGCGTGGTTCAGTAGCTCATTCTGACATTTCAGTAAGCGCATTGCCCGGTTCATTCCCTTTTACTTTCCGTCTGCGCTCTACCGGGTTAGGTTTGTATAAGAATAACCATTCAACCTATGAACTACAGAAAAATTTTACTGCTGGCTGGCATTGCAGTAGCCATCCTTATCTGTCTTTCTACCCGTCTTTTCGGAATGACCGTATCCCTTGTTTAATCGTTCATGGTTAAAGGCTAAATCGTCATTGCCCATCACTTTTAACCGGTTAACTCTTAACGATCAATACCTCCAGCTTTTTACATCGGCACCTTTTGGTGCACTTTCGCTGATTCGTTTTAATATCTTAGGCAAGTACATCGTGTTGTAGCGAAGACGCGAAACATAATTCGGATTGTCATGGTCACCATTCCAGCAATGTTCGGCACGATCGCCATAGTCCACCTCCCCTTTGTAAAAGGGACTGTCTGTTGTTTTTAAAAATCCCTCCATTAAATAAACAGCATTATTCAGGTAGTAATTATCCATATCGCCACAGTAGATATGGATCTTACCTTGTAGCTTGGGGCCAAGTGTTTTCCAATCGCGCTCAAGTATATAACGCAGGTCGTAATGTTCCTTCCAGTATTGCGCCACTGTGGAATCAATGTCGCCTGTCTCTTTGTCAAAGATTCTTTTCGGGTAGCCATCTTCACCTTGTGGTGAATACACCGCTTCCCAGATATCCCACTGCTGGCCTGAACGTGATTTTGTACCTAATGCTAACTCAAGGTGATTGCTTTCCTGCATGGTTGATTGAATCTGCCCCAGGTAATTGCGATGTGCCGGTATGGGTAGTTTTTTAAACTTCGAATCGTACCAGTACGCATTCTTCTGTTTATAGATATCCACTAATGAATAGGCCCTGAAGTCAACCGGATCAGGACAGGCCGCGAAGCATCCGTTAAACTCATCAGGATAAAACATTTGTACGGCCAGCGCTTCCCATCCTCCCGTAGAACCACCGTACGTAAAGCGTGCCCAGCCTTGCCCTATGCCTCTGAATTTTCTCTCAATCTCCGGTATCAGTTCATACATAATCGCATCTCCGTAAGGGCCGATGTTGGCGGAGTTCACCGCATATGAATCGTCATAGTAGGGATTGGCATGTTGTATTTCGATCACCAGAAACCGGGGAAAGTTTTTGCCGGTCCATTGCTTATAAAAGTGATAGGCTTCCTGCTTCTCAAATTTTTTATACCCATAAATATTGAAGCGTGCGATGTAGTCCATCGTGTCCATATCGGCTGGCGGTGGTTCGGTGCTGAAGCCACCAAAATCCTCCGGGAAGTGACCATGAAAGACCATAAGTGGATACTTTGCTTCCGGATGCTCTTCAAACCCTTCGGGAACAAGCACATGCGCTCCAAGAAATGTGGGCTTACCATAAAACGCGGTCAGCATTTTGCTTTCTATCTTAATGTGCCTGATGTATTTCGAATCTTTCGGTGCTTCAATAGGTGCGATCTTCTGATCCAGTACCACTTTAATCGTCTCGCTTTTTGCCGAGTCGATTGTAATTCGGAATGGCTTGCTGTAAAAATTACCGGGCTTCCTGTTCCATTGCTGGCCTTCGCCCTGATCAGGTGGAAGTTTGACGGTATGACCTGTTTTTAATTTATAGGTTTCATATCGGTTGATCAGTCCCTGCACGTAATAATCACCGGGCGGTATATCTTTCAGATAACGAAAGGGAAAACCAAACGCATTTTCATTATTGATGATCAATTCCTGACCCGGCTGAAGCCCTTCCACATCTACGCCAAAAATAAGTTGTGCCCCCAAACCGTCATTCACCTGAAAGCGGGGTTCCGATTTACCGTCATTGGCAAGAATCAATAGGAGCCTCCCGTCCTGTGCCTGATCGCTCATTTCCTTCGTGAACGTAAACGCAAATTGTGAAGTGGATTTCGTATTTCGTTTCGTGCATTGAAAAAATGCTACTGCAATAATCACCAGACAGAGAATGTAAATTTTCTTCATGCGTAAAGTCGGATTTAGGTTTTGGAAGTTAGCATTCCGTTTCGATTCTTACTAAACTTAACCATCGTCGACGATTAAAACTTTTGATGAATGGCAATCTTTGAGAAAAAAAGGCGCTTACATTTAATCAGAAGCATATTATATTGCACTATCAAGTAGCTGGCCGAATGGAGATTTTTTTGATTGAAGACGACACCATTTATTCTGAGTTCCTGAAAAAGGCGCTCAGCCAAAACGATTCGTATAAAATAAGAGTGTTTCATACTGCGGAGGATGCGCACGCAGCGATCAATGGAAACCTGCCCGAAGCATTAATCATCGATTACAAACTGCCGGGGATGTCAGGTATCGAATTCTTTGAAAAGATAAAAGGGAACGTAAAAGAAGAGAACAAGATCATCATGCTCAGCGCCCTTGACGATGGAAATATGGTACTGAGTTTTATTCAAAAAGGGGTGCGTGATTATGTGATCAAGGATGAGAGCGTGATTGAGTCGCTTCGCGCTATTCTGGATGGCACCGAGGACGATTCTTATCTTTTTAATTAACACTCTTTTTTAATAGCACGCTGAAGGTGGCCCCTTTCCCCGCCACACTATCGCAGCTTACTTCCCCTCCCGCTTTTTCCACTAGCGATTTTACAATCCATAAGCCCAACCCGGTAGAACTTTCTCCTGCTGTTGGCTGTGCCGACAAACGCTGAAATTTTTGAAAGATTTTGCCTGTGTCTTCTAACGTCATTCCAGGCCCTTCATCTTTTATGTTGATGCGGTAACTGTCTTCAGCCTCTTCCTTCATGGAAACATAAATGGTTTTCCCGGATGGAGAGAACTTGACGGCATTGGAAAGCAGGTTCTCGAAAATGCGATTGATAAAATTGCGATCTGAAAAAATCCTTGCCGGATCTGGCCCTGTGAATTCAATGGTGATGTCTTTTTTCTCTGCCAGTGTGCGATAATTTTTTATCAGTGAATGGAGCTGCGTGAAGAGATTAAGTTCCTCAGGAGCCATGTCCATACCACTTTCTTCCAGCTTGCGCTTGTCCAGCAGATTGCGCATCATACTCAGGCCATCCACCGTAATCTGGTGGATTTTATCCAGGTATTCTTGCTGCTCTTCCGTGAGATTGCCCGACATATCCATCAGCTGCGCCAGGGCAAAAATGCGATTGAATGGGCCCTTCAGATCATGTGATACCACACTGATGATTTGCTGCTTTTCATAGTTGAGCCGTTGCTGAATTTCGTTTTGCTTCATCAACTCGCGCAGCTGACGCTCAATCTCATCACTCTGTAGGCGAATCAGTTTTTTGTGCCTGTGTAAACGCTGATACGTGATCCACAGCAATGCCATTACCAGTGCGAGACTTATTAAAATAATAGCAAGCCATGAATTGGTCATTGTGCAGAAGTATAAGTTACTCCTTCCTGACGAATCTAATCACCTTCGGGAGATAAAAAAAATGGTTACAGCTTCAGCTTGAAATCTTCTTTGTGATCCACCGGCACACGGACAGGAATGCCATTTACTTTTGCTTTGAGGTATCCTTTGTAATGAATCTCGTATTTTTTTCCTCCGAATAAACTCTTTAGCGCATCCATCACGCCAAATTCCTTGAGTGAAAGGTTCACTTCTATCGGCACGGTAAAGTCTGATTTCGGCCGGGCTAAGGCGCTCAGTTTCTGATCCACGTATGCTGACTTTTTACCATCTACAAAAACTTCCACGTTGATTTCGCGCAGGCGCAGGCGTGAAGAGTTGGGATTATAAAAAAGCGCTTCGCCTTTCAATACGGCATTCTCCAGATCAGTCTGATCAAGCGACAGGTTTTTTACATCCTTGAAAATGATAGTGTCTTTTGGAACACACGAGGTGACGATAATTAAAACAGAAATAAAAAAGAATAATCGCTTCATAACTTAAATTTGCCCTTGTGAACATAGCTCAACACCAACTCGATACCATTGCCGATGGCCTGGCTGAAAACGGATATGCGGTGGTCGATCATTTCCTTTCGGAAGACGAAGTACGCCGCATCCTTCAGCTTGACGATTTCAAAAATGCGTTGTTACATTTCAAAAAAGCCGGCATTGGCAAAAGTACAGACAAACAGATAAACGAAAGCATACGCGGTGATTATATACAATGGATCGATAAAGAAACCGCTCCCCCTGAGATAAAAGTTTACCTGCACCGGTTAAGCGAGCTAATTGCATTTGTCAATCAAGCCTTATTTCTCAGCCTGAAGGATGCCGAAGTACACATGACCGTGTACCCGGAAGGAACATACTACAAACGCCACCTCGATCAGTTCAGAAAAGACGATCATCGCAAGCTCTCTGTAATTTGTTACCTGAACGAAGGCTGGCAGGAAAGCCATGGTGGTCAGCTAAGGATGTATTTGCCCGAAGGCGAAAAAGATGTACTGCCCGTAGCCGGCCGATTAGTTTGTTTCCGCAGTGATCAGATTGAACATGAAGTCATCGCCGGCACACGTGAGCGCATGAGTCTGACGGGGTGGATATTGGATAGGATTGCCTGAAAATGAGCGAGCCACGAATGCACGAATAGTGATCATCTCGCGCATTCGTGGCTGATACGGTTTGTCAAACTCACTTCGGAAACGGAGTCTTATCCAACTTTGGCAAAAGCGTGAGGGCGTTCTTGTAGTAAATCTTTTTCAGCACATCATCGGGCAAACCAATGCCATACATTCTCCAGAAGGCATGATAGCGTTTGTGATAAGGAAAATATTCGTCTTCTGTTTCCAATACGCGGAAGTAGGTTTCGTACTCATCAGGCACCCAGCTGTCTTTACCAAACAAAACACGATCCTGGTATTTGGTTAAGAAGGCTTTGGCTGCGCGTGGTTGGCGACCGAGCTCGGCAATGACTGCACCAATCTCGGTGTACATGTTGGGAAGCTGATCCATTAACTGTCCTAATTTCTTAAGATCACTTCCATACCAGCCCAGGTGTGCGTTGATAAATTTGGTTTTAGGATGTTTCCTGAAAATGCTGTGCTGCTCGGCAATTACTTTTTCCCATTTCACTGAATCCGTGTCGTGCCTGCGGCCGGGATGAAGCTTTAACTCCAGCCAACGCTCATTGTTTTTATCGATGGGTTGCCAGAATGCTTTTGGATCAGCGGCATGGATCAACACGGGTATACCTAGTTCGCCACACTTGGCCCACACCGGATCGATACGGGGATCATTGATGTGTACGCGATTTCCTTTTCCATCTTTTACAAACAATCCAAGTGTTTTGTAAATTTTCAAGCCCATGGCTCCATTCTTCACATCGTTTTCCAATTGCTGCACGGCACGGGCGGACCATTGCGGATCATCCATACCATTAAAATCCACATTGGTAAAAACAACAAAACGAGTGGGGTATTGCTTCTTGTAGTTCTCTACTGACTTCGCTAAATGTTCTCCGCCACCATTGCCAAACCCGCGGCCACTGAGGTTCACCATCACACCCATGTTGAGCTTATCCATTTCTTTGATCAAGCCACTCAGGTCCACATTGTTCATGTTGGGCTGGTGATTGTGAATGTCGATAAAGGGAAACTTTGCGCGGGTGAGATGATGTTCTTCAACTACCAGCGAGGAGGGCGGATCATAGTCTTCAAAATCCATTTTCATATCCAAAGGTTTCTCCTGGCCCTTTGCATACAGCGCAAGGATAATCAGTACCCCTATACCTAATTTCTTCATATCGGTTTGCAACTAAGTTGTAGCAGGCAATTTAATGAAAAAGCATTCGGTGAAGGTATGAGATGGGATGAATGGTTGTTAATAGTAGTTATATCATTTGAACCGGCTATAGATTACACCGAAATCAACTACGAACCGGATAAACCCTTATTCTTACCCGGACCACCGCGGCAGGGATGGGAAGAGTTTAGTCACGTGCCTCGCGTGACCGTAGCGAAGCGAAGCGCTGTACAGCCCGTAAAGCCGCCCAAATAAAAAACGAGAGCACAATGATCGCGAATGGAATAACGTTTGAATGAAGGCGGGCCAATTGGATAACGATGAAGTAACAAAGCGTATTTCTCATTACCTTCGGGCCAAACTTTAAGGTAACTCATGCGATTATTAGGAACACTTTTATTGTCTTTGCTTTTGGTGTCTTCATTTGCTCAAACCAACGAGGCACTGCTGGACGGGGCTCGCAAAAAAATAGCAGCCAACGATTTTGCAGGTGCGAAGAAGGACTTGAGCAAAGTGATCGATGGTAACACAAAAAACAAACAGGCATTTCTTCTTCGTGGCCAGGCACGACTGGGGCTTGAAGACATCTATGGTGCCATTGCGGATTTTACATTTTCGCTGGAGCTGGACTCTACTTTTGCCGAAGCGTTGAATAGCCGTGGTGAAGCAAAGATGGCACTGGCCGATGATGATGGTGCTATCGAGGACCTGGATAAAGCGATCAAGTTCAACCCGAAATATACCACGGCATATACCAATCGTGGGTTTGCAAAATACAACATTGAAGATTTGCAGGGAGCTTACTTCGATTTCTCGAAGGCACTGGAGCTTGGCCCTGTCGATGCCGATAAATATTTTAATCGTGGAATAATTAAGGCAGAATTGGGTGAGTACATCAGCGCCATTGACGATTACAGCAAAGCGATTGAAACGGACAAGACGGATGCCGGATTATACAATTACCGAGGTGTAGCTTATTTCAATACCGGAAATTTTGATAAGGCAATAATGGACTATGACCAGGCGATAAAGCTGGATGCTAAAGATGCGGTGAAGTTTGAGAACCGTGCGCTGGCAAGAAGTGCAAAAGAAGATTTGAAAGGCGCACTGGAAGATTACAACAAAGCTATCGAACTGGATAGTGAAGATGGCGAAACATTTAATCTGCGTGGCGTGTTGAAACATACCATGCAGGACTATGCCGGGGCAATAGAAGATTATACCAAAGCCATTACGATTGACGAGACCAATCCAACGTATTTTGATAACCGTGCGCTGAGCAAAACCGAAAAAGAAGACTATGCCGGAGCGGTGGAAGACTACTCGGCTTCGATTGAACTTTATCCGAGCGACCCGGAAACCTACCTGGAGCGGGGACTTGTAAAAATACTAATGAACAACAACTACGATGGCTGTATGGACCTGAAGCGCGCAGAAGAAATGGGAGCAACCGAGGCGAAGGCCGCAATCAAGAAGAATTGTAAATGATTCTATTTCGAAGTACGAATTAATAAAATCAGCTTAAAGAAGTCGTCCAGTTTTCAATCACCGGACGACTTTCATTTTTTTAGATTTGCGTAGCCTGGTCTTTCTTCACAACAAGAGTACCCGCTATAATATCATGAAGCGCTTGCTTTTTCTCCGTAAATGCGGCAATGATATAGCCAATTAAAAAAGTTAAATTGGATAACAACCTGCAAAGGTTACGAACAAACGCTTTCCCGAAATCAAGTTTATTGCCATTCAAATCGGTTACCTTAATTCCCATAGCCAGCTTGCCTACGGTAGCCTGAGTCTTGGATGACTCCATAAACGTGAAATATAAAATCTGAACAGCCATGGCTACAATAAAGTAGGTTCCGGCCATTGCCATAATGACGGCCACCATTCCACCTACCTGTTCCGGATCTTCCATATCCATAGTACTCATTCCACCGGCCGCTCCAATTCCTATGGCCGCCAGTAGAGGTACGATAATAAACATTTGGAGTAACCAGATAATGATTGAATCAATGATGATGGCTACCAGACGTTGGCCGAAGCTTGCATAATTCATAAGTGTGTAGTTTAAGGTATGGTGTTATTTTTGATGAAATTTAGAAAAGATGAGAAACAGATCATAGAATCTCACAAAGCATTTTATTGTTAGTTAATGGTCTCCGATTGAAATTCCGCCGTGCTTCTTCTTTTAAATTTCAGAAAATCAAAACACAAATAACCTGCTGCTGCAGGTACGAGCAGGAAGATACTCCTGTTCGCTTCATCAGCTTTATCCACATCCAACCTTAGCAGGTGTGTGAATGCTGTGGTCATACCACAACCGGGGCATTCAAAATGAAAAAGTAATTTCCAAAGACAGGGTATGCCGATATCAATTGCCAGCGTTGCTTTGAGAACAGCAGATAAAAGCAGGTAAAGTAGTACCGATGCGGTGATGCTATTGGCTTTGTAATACCGAAAAAGAAACAAGAAACAGCGGCTATCCATTATGGATCACGTTACCATCGGCATCTTTAAAGTTGCCCATTATAATGATAATAAAATCGACCAACATCCAGATACCACACCCGCCCAGAGTAAGAAGTTGGGCGACACCAATAGCAGTATGCCCTGTATAAAAGCGATGCACCCCAAATACGCCCAGGAACCAGCACAGTAACAGGCAGGTAAGCCAGCGGTTATCCTTGATTAACCCGGGAGGAGGAAGCTGCCGCACTCCGCACCGGGGGCAAATCTCTGCTCTTATATTAATCAGTGAACCACATTCCGTACAGTATTTCTCGTTCTCTGATTTCATATTAAAGTCAGTTTTAGTATACACTGATTGAACTTCATCTCTATAAATATAGTAAAGTCCTTTCTTCGGTAAAAGCAAAACTGCACTTTCAGAAAATTCTGATAACCCTCTTGCCTTTCATATAACTAACCTGTTTACGATAAGCGAGCTCTTCTTATATTGCCTCTCAGGAAAGTCCATACCTATTTATTAACTACATGAAAAAACTTTTTTTCTCGCTTCTCTTATTTTCTACCCTGGCTTCTTTTGGCCAGGCCCCGCTTCAATCGCCCGATCAGTTTTTGGGCTATGAGTTGGGTGAACGCTTCACCCGTCACCAACGGGTAGTGGATTACTTCAACTATATTGATGAGGCACTGCCCACAGTGAAAGTGACTCAATACGGTGAAACATATGAGCACCGTCCTCTCATCTATGCGGTTGTTGCTTCGGCAGAAAACTTTGCCAACCTGGAGCAAATCCGTCAGGACAATTTGAAACGTGCCGGTGTGTTGGAAGGAACACCATCGGCCAATAAAGTTGCTATCGTTTGGCTGAGCTACAACGTGCATGGCAATGAAGCCAACTCGATGGAAGCATCAATGAAAACATTGTATGAATTAGTGAATCCTGCGAATACGAAATCAAAAGAGTGGTTGAAGAATACCGTAGTCATACTCGACCCGTGCCTCAACCCCGATGGTCGCGATCGGTATGCAAACTTTTACAATCAATATGGCAACTTCCCTGCTAATGCAAGTGGTGATGCAAAAGAACACCGTGAGCCATGGCCAGGCGGAAGAGCAAATCACTATTTGTTTGACCTTAACCGCGACTGGGCGTGGGAGACACAACAGGAATCCGTATCGCGTATAAAAATATATAACGAATGGTTCCCACATGTTCATGTTGACTTTCATGAGCAGGGATATAATAACCCATACTACTTCGCACCGGCAGTAGAACCTTATCACGAAGTGATCAGCAACTGGCAGCGTGAGTTCCAGACCATGATTGGAAAAAACAACGCCAGGTACTTTGATGAACAAGGCTGGCTGTATTTCACTAAAGAAGTATTTGACTTGTACTATCCCAGCTATGGCGACACCTATCCTACCTACAGCGGTGCTATTGGTATGACGTACGAGCAAGGTGGCGGTGGCTTTGGCGGATTGAGAATCACCACCAAAGAAGGAGATCCGCTTACACTGAAAGACCGGTTAACACATCACTTTACTGCTGGTATTTCTACAGTAGAGATCACCTCAGCAAATGCGGCCAAAGTAGTGGATGAGTTTGAAAAGTATGCCAAAGAAAACCTGAATGGACCTGCAGCTCCTTACAAAACGTATGTGATCAAAGCAGACAACAATACAGATAAGATTGAGAAAATTACAAAATGGATGGATACTCATTCCATAAAGTACGGTCATGCAAGCGCTGGCAAAGCAGCTCGTGGATTTGAATACCAGACTCAGAGTGTGGTCAACTTTAATCTGACAACCGATGACATTATCATCAGCGCACATCAGCCAAAGTCACGTTTCATTACTACTTTGTTCGAACCGCAATCAAAACTTCCTGACTCTGCCACCTATGATATCACCGCCTGGAACCTGATGTACAATTACGATCTCAAAGCCTATGCGCTTAATGAGCGTATCAATGTAGGTAAAGCTTACCAGGCAAAAGCAGTGGATAATGCTTCTGTTGCCGCCAAGCCGTATGCGTATATTTTCAAATACCAAAGCGTGAAAGATGTAGAGTTCCTTGCTTCTCTTTTGCAGAAAGGGGTGAAAGTACGGGCCTCCTCAAAGTCGTTTACCACCGCGGGACAAAACTTTGATGCGGGGTCGTTGATCGTTACCCGCAGAAACAACGAAAGTCTTGTGGATTTTGATAACACCGTGCAGCGTATTGCCAAAACCATGGGAAGAAAAATCTATACCACGACAACGGGCTTTGTGGATAAAGGAAAAGATTTTGGATCGGGCTATGTCGATTTTATAAAGGCTCCTAAAGTAGCCGTGTTGATTGGTGAACAAACCTCTTCCCTTAGCGCAGGTGAGATCTGGTATTTCTTTGAGCAACAATTACATTATCCCATCACCCAGATAGGTACGGATTATTTCAAAAGCATCGACCTGAAAAAGTATGATGTATTGGTTGTGCCGGAGGGATATTACCGAATCTTTGACGAAGGAACACTGGAGTCGGTTTCTGGCTGGGTAGCTGGCGGAGGACGATTGATTGTGATTGCCAATGGTACTTCTTCTTTCGCTGAGAAAAAAGGATTCGCACTGAAGCCCTATGCTACGGAAGCAGAAAAAACAGAAGCGGAGAAAAAAGAAAAAGAAGCGAAAGAAAAATCATTGCTCACCCGATACGAAGATGCAGAACGCAAACAATTATCAGAAGCGATATCGGGTGCCATCTACAAAGTGGCGGTGGATAATTCACATCCCCTGGCATACGGCCTGCGCGATACGTACTTCACTTTAAAAACAAACGAACTACGCTATGGCTACCTTGAAAATGGGTGGAATGTAGGAGTGATCAAAGGCAACGCGAAACCCGTACAGGGTTTTGCCGGATCGGTCATCAACAAAAAAATGTCCAACAGCCTTGTGTTTGGTGTTGAAGAGAAGGGTCAGGGCAAAGTAGTTTACCTTGTTGATAATCCATTGTTCCGTTGCTTCTGGGAAAATGGAAAGATGGTGTTCTCCAATGCCGTCTTTATGGTAGGACAATGAGCGATTGATTCGATTAAACAATCACGTAACAAAACAGGCTGTCTTGGAGAAGGCAGCCTGTTTTCGTTTATGGGCTGGGCGAAATCATCTACCGGTATAAACCGGTCAATTGCAATTCCGCATTGAACCATCAAGGCGTAGTCACGATGTTCTTTTCATCAATCAGGTTTATGCACTTATAGCGCAGGTAAAGCTGGGCGATGGCAATCACATCGCCCAAACAATATTCAGCAATCTTGGTCAGATTCTTTTCCTTGTAATACACTTCACTTACCTGCGATCCATCCATCACTCCCTTGCTGGAGGGGATATCAAAAATTGCCGCCAGCAGATCGAGTGACGTGTAATGTTTGTAGTCTCCAAACTTCCACATGTCCATCGTATCCAAATGGGTTACTTCCCACGGCTTACGTCCGGATTGGTTTAGTAAGGCCGGTGGCACTACGGCATTGATCAACATCCTGCGACACAGGAAAGGAAAATCAAATTCCTTACCATTATGAGCGCACAATCTTGTGTTGCCATCCATTTTATCCAGCATGGCTTTAAATTCCAGAAGCAGTTTCTTTTCGTCATGGTCGGCGAAGTACTTTATCTTCAATCCCATCTCGCCTTTTTCATTTTCAGTGTACTTGCCCACCGCAATCACCACAATTCGGGCAAACTCGGCATAGATTCCCGATCGGTTATAAAACAATTCTTCATCCGTCTGGCTTTCTTCCCTTCTTAAAAAACCGGCCTTGCGTGCCCACTGTATTTTAAGGCGTTCACTTAATGTGGTATAGTTGTCCGTACAGCCAATGGTTTCAATATCCAAAAAAAGGATGTCGCGTAGTTCAGCATTCATATAACTAAGATAAAATAAAGACTGGTATAATCCTTGCCTCTAACCGAAGGATGAGATGGCAAATTCTATTTGTTTTCTATAAACGTTTCTATTGGATGACAATAGGTGTTTCATTGCTCACCTGCCTCCTGTTCGTTCAGTCGGGCGACCCCAAAGCAATCGTTCTCTTTCTATGGACAAAACTTATCACCAACGGAGTAGCGCTTCTTTTCCTGCACCTCTTTGACAGGGATAAGCTCTACTTCTTTTACAACCTGGGTTATTCCGCCAGAAGGCTTTCTGTTCTTTCGTTTGTGTTCGATCTTTTACTCTGGTCACTATTACTGTCGTTAACCCTGATTATCCATGAAAACAGTTAAAGGAATGGCACGACGATAAAAAACCAGCGTTCCCTGTAAAAATTTTTACTCTGCTGCCCGCAGTTTATATCCCGATTTTAATTTCTCTTTTATATGACATTGGAATTCGATGGTGTACAATTTGGCTTTGACGAGCGACTACTCCTTTCAGGTATTTATCTGAAGTGTGAAACAGGTAAAATAACAGGATTGCTCGGCAGAAATGGATCAGGAAAAAGTACACTTTTAAAAATTGCATTTGGTGCTTTGCGTGCAGAAACTTTGTCTGTCCGTATCGATGGAAAAGTAATTCTGCCGCCTGCGTTCTGCTCACGCGAAATTGTCTATCTCCCCCAGGACAGTTTTATCCCTGATGATCTATCGTTAAGGAAAATCCTGAAGCTGTACGAGGTGAGTGAACCTTCTATTCTCCAATCATTTCCCGAACTCGAACACAATCTTTCATTGAATGCCGACGAGCTATCCGGCGGAAGACGAAGGCTGTTTGAAGTCGTGCTCGTGTTACATTCGAAAGCTGCATTCTGCTTGCTGGATGAGCCGTTCACCGGGCTCACTCCGGTAGTAGTTGAACGACTTCAGGAAGTTATCCAGAAGCTAAAATCAACGAAAGGAATTCTAATTACCGACCATCTCTATCGCCAGGTGATCAGCCTGTCTGATACACTTTACCTGCTGGCCAATGGAACAACTCATTTAATAAAAAATAAAGAAGATTTAATTCAACGAGGGTACCTGATTGAATAGCTATTGGTTAACACGATTAATGATACTCGGTAATACTTTGTCAATGATCAGTAAAAGAAAGAATGCAAATACAGCTGCGAGCGCAATGATTGCTATGGACAACAAATAATATTGAACAGCCCATTCGAACGAAACCTTTAGCCGGTGCAGCAAACTTATGGGCCGAATTGCCCTCGCTTCCAATAATGTAAAACGAAACGTACAGAACTCATTCTCTTCATCAAAATCACCTAACGTTACGCCAAGACTTTGTAGTTCCTGTTCTATTTCCAATACGCGATTTTGCAAGTTGATAAACTCTTCAATGCGTCCGCTCTGCTTCTTTATCTCCAGCAAAGATTGTCTGGTGATTTCAAGAGACGCTTTCTTTGCATTAAGCGCATTAAATTCATTGGTCTTATCAATCTTGATGATCTCCTTTGACCCAATCGTTCCTATTTTCAAAAGCGCAACATAAAATGAATCGAATTTTTGCGGGGGGATGCCTATCAGTAAGTGAAGTTCTCGGGTCCCTTTCTTACCCGCATTCTGTTCATATTGTATTATGGCATTTTCACTCTTAATTTTTGCTCGGAGATTTTGCTCATCTTCATCAAACTTTGAACTCCGTGATTTTACTGTAGCCGTCTTTTCATACTTCTGGTCTACATCTACTTGCGGTGAAGCCCCATTCTGCAATGTTCCCGGATTTGGTGTCTTGTCATACTTATAGCGATCACTAGCGTAATTCCTTTTTACATTTTCCAGTTCCGAAAAAAAATCAGAAAAATACTCTTCTTGTGCTTCGTTGGCTCCGGTGGTATAGCCGTATACAAAGCGGAAAACAAAAAGAAATGCGAACCCAACCGCTACAAAAAGCAAGGTCTTGATTACGCGTCTTTTAAAAGGTGTTTTCATTAGTGGGAGGGGTTAGTGAGGTTGATGAAAATTACAATCTTTAAGAGTGAAGGACACCCTCCCTGTCAAGCTCCTTAATAAAGGAAAGATTTGCTTCGCAGATGGAATCTGGCACAAACACAAATCGCTTGTCATGGATTTTTCCACCCACATAGTAACTCACCCAATATTCATTGTTAAGGTGAAATACATTTTCCTGGATGGGTTCAATTAACGCACTGCTTTTTGCGGATACATTTTCCAAAAAATGACGAAGAGTGGAAGTCTTCTGCTGCTCACCCTCTTTTTCGCCGTAGCCGGTACTCGCTACAATTGCGTTCTCAATGGTAAAATCATTTCTATTGATGAGGTACACTTTCCAATCATAGGTATCCAACAATGTTTTCTCTCTTGCTATGGCCACCGTCACGTTACTTACTTCCGGTATATCTATGTCTTTCTTCATTTCTAAAATTCGCCTTACTAGTACGTTAATTCCATTTCAAACAAAGCCGCTATTTTCGATTTTAATATTGCATTTACTTGGTCTATGTCTTGTGCACTTCCCAGCTCCTTTTCCAATGATGTTACCGCTTTATCCGTAATGCCACACGCAACAATATTTTTGAAATAGGAAAGATCGGCATTCACATTAAAGGCAAGTCCGTGCATGGTCACCCACCGGCTTGTCTTCACACCCAGCGCACATATTTTTCTGGCCGCATTACCTTCCCCGATCCACACACCGGTAAGGCCTGCTATCCTACCCGCCTCAATTCCGAATTCATTCAATGTCTGGATCACCGATTCTTCGAGCAAGCGCATGTAGTGATGGATATCCGTAAAAAAATTTTCCAGATCCATTACCGGATAAACAACAATCTGCCCCGGGCCATGGTAGGTAATATCACCTCCACGATTGATGTGGTAATAGGTGGCTCCAATGGAGGGAAGATTTTCTTTATCGATCAGCAGATTACTTTCTTCACCACTCTTGCCCAACGTGTACACATGCGGATGCTGGCAGAAAATAAGAAAATTATCCGTTGCTTTCTGATCTGACTCAGGCAAGTCGCGATTCCCTTTCTTTATTTCGAGTATATCGTTAAACAATTTGGTTTGATAATCCCACGCCTGCTGATAGTCAACAACGCCCAGATTGATAAACTTTACTTTACGATGGATGATGGAATTCAATGTCGATATGATCTAAACATGACCTAAACCTAAACACACGCAGCGTGTGCAAAAGTTCGTTACTTTATTTTTGCTAATTCTTCTTTTAGAAAATCCACCGTCTCCAGAGAGTCGGGCTCTACCCCGTTTTCTTTCGCCAGGGAAAACGAAATCCAATCGATCAGGTGAATGAGATAGTAGTATTGCTCCAGCAAAGAAGCTCCCTCCGCTACAATATCAATGATGGGATTCGATTGCTTCTCGAAAATAGGGCGACAGATTTCCATGCGCTTTGCTACACGCTCATGGTCATGGTCCGAATACAAATAAACCACCTGTACCTGACTCAGGATATTTTCAGGAAAACGCCATCCGGTTATTTCATTGTGATTCATTTCCGGAAATGTATTCACATGCGCCAGCTGCTTTGCGTTTTCATTCAACTGATTTTGAAAACGAATCGCGATCGGGTTCAATCTTCCATCACAGTAAATAAAAGGAAGTTTTCCTTTCAGTTTTCGCGCAATCAATTCCGCCTGCGCCTGTATCGCTTTCTCTCCCCGATTGAGATATTCGATAGCATTTTCTGTTTCCTTTATAAATGCGGCCCCAATCAGGTTCGTATGATACAACGCATACAAAAGCGAAATCATCATGTACCCCAGCTGCCCGCGAAGACTTCCTTTGCTGGCAGGAAACTGGATGTAATAGAGGTTGTACTCCTTCGCCAGCTCCAGCATTTTTCCACCTGACGAAATGCAGATGATGTGCGCCCGCTTCAGCATTGCTTTTTGTATGGCCGACAATGTTTCTTCCGTATTGCCACTGTACGAGCAGGCAATGAACAAAGTATGCGGACTCACAAACTGCGGAATGTTGTACCCTTTACATACCGTGATCGGAATGGGCACTCTCCCAAACGTAAGCGACTCAACGATATTCGCTCCAATACCCGATCCGCCCATACCCGTGATCAATATGTTGCGAATGTCACTGCCCGGCCGTACCAAATCCACCGCTTGCCCTATGCGCAAGGCATCGGCTAATTGTTTTGTAAACCCTTCTATCAAATTCTTCACAATTCTTTTTTAAATTCAGTAACCAAAGGTAGATCATGAGTGACAAAATAAAAACCGGAAACGAAGGCGAGCAGCTTGCTGCCAATTTTCTCCTGGAAAAAGGTTTTGAAATTGTGCAACGCAATTACCGCTACAAGCATTCAGAAATTGACCTGATTGTGAAGAAAGACAACTGGCTGATCTTCGTGGAGGTGAAAACGCGCAGTTCACACTCTTTCGGGTTTCCTGAACAATTTGTTGATCGCAATAAAGTGAAGACTATTCTTTTTGGTGCCTTGAATTACATGCACGAGGTGAACTGGCAGGGAAATGTGCGCTACGACATTGTAGCGGTGAGTTTGGGCCGGGGCACTCCTGATATTGTTCTTATCGAAGATGCCTTCTATTGAGTGCTACTGCAGGTTAGAGTAAATTTCTTTTCCCTTCAGATCCCATTCACGCTTTACGTAAGGAGTTTTATTCTTATCGAACGGATCGGCAGGGTAAGCAATTATCTTTTTTCTTTTCCCGTTAGGATAGTTCTCTGTCCATTCGCCTACTTTAGTATCCCACTTGTATTCACCCTGCACCGCTATGGTTCCATTTTCATGAAACATGGTGTAATAGCCTTCACGCTCATCGTACTCAACCGGAATCATCTCTTTCACCTTCTTCCGCTCAGCGGCATCGTAGTAAGTGACTAACGATTCCTTGGGCCAGCCTTTGTAGTATTTTTCTTTGTCATCGAGCAGGTCGTCCCGATTGTATTTCATCCATCGACCATGCTTCGCTCCTTTGTAATAGATGCCTTCTTCCAGTACTACTTCTCCCTGCATTTTTTTATAAGGCCCATGCAGCAGTTTACCTTTCTTCGGATCAAAGCCTGTTTTTCTTATTTCATTACGTGTGAAATCATACCAATAGATATCGCGTACAAACCGGGTGGCTTCATCCGGGTATTTCAGGTAATAGAAGAGTTCAAGTACCATCTTTTCGCCATAGCCTTTGCGGGTGAACCCCTTCTTGGTTTTGATTCCGTAAAAGGTCTTCTTCTTTGGCTTTTTCTTTTTGGTAACAATGGGTTCCGAGTTGGCTTCGTCCAGCTGCAAAAGTTTGTAAGGCTTGTCTGTTTCAAAAGTATATTGACCTTCCTTACCAAAGGATTCATTTTTCTTGCTCTGGGCATGCCCCATCAGAACCAGGCCAATCAACACAATAGAAAGCGGGTATTTCATTGCCTTTTTAAAACGAAGAACAAGTTGAAAAAGTGTATTTGAAAAAACAAGAGGCTCCGTTGCGGGAGCCTCTTGAAATCGTTACTAAAATGCAGATTATGCGACTAATTCCACGCTGCGTTTTACAAATTCAGTAAGATCGGCACCGGTCAAAAGCCCCTGTGACAGAAGAGCCAGATCAAACGCCTGCTTGGCAATTTTGGTCTGCTGCTCTTCGCTTTCCGCCTTCAGAATTTTACTGATGATTTTATGGTTGCTGTTTACCGAAACCGAGTATTGATCAGGCATGTTCCCCATAAATCCGTACATGCCACCGCCACCCGTTCTGGCCATGTCTTTCATTCTGCGCGCCCACTCACTCATGGTCACACTCACCGGCAGGTAATCGGGCGACAATGAATCAATGCTCACATTCATTGAGGCATTGCTGATCGCTTTATCAAAGATCGCCTTTAATTTATCCTGATCTTCTTTGCTCAATACGCTTTCAATATTTTCATCTTTCACAATGAGTTTATCGATCGTATCACTGTCTACTCTTCTGAATTGTACTTTTTCCAGCTTTTGTTCCAGCGTATTCACCAGATGGCTGTCCAGCACACCATCCAGCACGATTACATCATACGCTTTGTTGTTGGCCAGCTCAATGAAGCTATGTTGTTTGGCCGCATCGGATGAATAAAGATAAATCGTGTTACCGTCTTTATCTGTCTGGGTGGCTTTTACTTTCTCGTTGTATTCGGTGAAGGTGAAATAGTTCTTCTGTGTGTTTTTCAGCAATGCATAGTCTTTTGCTTTGTCATAAAACTTCTCATCACTGATCATACCGTACTTCACGAAGATGTTGATATCATCCCATTTTTTCTCAAAGTCAGCACGGTCTTTCTTGAACATTTCCTGCAGTTTGTCGGCCACCTTCTTGGTGATGTGCTGACTGATCTTTTTCACATTTGAATCGCTCTGCAGGTAACTACGTGATACGTTCAATGGAATATCCGGAGAATCCAAAACGCCATGAAGTAACATCAGAAAATCAGGAACAACGTCTTTTACCTCATCGGTAATAAATACCTGACGTGAATAGAGTTGTATTTTATTTTTCTGCAATTCAAAATCATTCTTCACCTTAGGGAAGTAAAGAACACCTGTCAGGGTAAATGGATAATCCACATTGAGGTGAATCCAGAATAAAGGGTCTTCGCTAAAAGGATAAAGTTCCTTATAGAATTTCAGGTAATCTTCATCCTTCAATTCATTAGGTGCCTTGGCCCAGAGGGGAGCAGGGTTGTTGATGATACGATCTTTGGTAACCGACTTGAATTGAGGCTTGCCATCCTTATCGACACCGTCTTCTTCTTGTTCCTGTTTTGTACCAAACTTGATTTCGACAGGAAGGAACTTGCAGTATTTTTCAAGTATTCCCTTCAGCCGGAACTCATCCAGAAATTCTTCTGAATCTGCATTCACATGAAGAATCACATCTGTACCGCGTTCGCTCTTTGAGGTTTGAGATAATTCAAATTCAGTAGAGCCATCACAGATCCAGCGAGCGGCTTCATTCTCTTCTGCTTTGAATGAACGGGAGATGATCTCGACGTTCTCTGCCACCATGAATGCAGAGTAGAAACCTAACCCAAATTTACCGATGATGTCTTTTGCATCACCCTTGTCTTTAAATTTTTCTACAAACTCAGCTGCGCCAGAGAAGGCGATCTGGTTGATGTATTTTTTAATTTCCTCACCGGTCATTCCAAGACCTTTGTCGCTTACTGTGATGGTCTTCTTTTCCTTATCGAAGCTTACTTCAATTTTCAGGTCACCCAGTTCTCCATTGAATTCGCCAAGTGAAGCCAGTTTCTTCAGTTTTTGCGTAGCATCTACCGCATTGGAGACTAACTCGCGCAAAAAGATTTCGTGATCGGAATACAGGAACTTCTTGATAATCGGGAAAATATTCTCGGTATGAATCGAGATGGTACCTTTTTCTGCCACTTCTGCCATATTCGTCTTATTTATTGTCTTTTAAATGGGGAAATTTCTTGAAAAGAAGTGATTCAATGATTGTTCCAAAAACATTAAATGACAGGATGGCAGTATTGGGAGTGTAGTTATTCTGCTTTAGTAAGCACAGGATTCTTTCAGTAGTCCCCAGCTACTTCAGCATCTGATGCCATAAAAAAAGAAAGGTGAGCCATAGGGGCTCACCTTTTGTCAATGCCTTATCAATTTTGTGCTTCAGACTTCCTCCAGCTCAATTACCTTTTCAGGTTTTTCGCTTTTACCAAGGTGAATCTCTTCACCATCTTTATTCAGGAAGTGAAACTCGGTGATACCAAGTGAACTGTCTTTCACCAGATTTACCCATTTCTTGTATTTGAAGAAAAATTTCACCCGCTTGGAAATAATTCCTTTGGTATAGTACGCATACAGGAACGGATGAAGTGCCAGCACGAGGTTCTGTTCGTTTTGCTTTACAAACAAGTGTTCAATGTGGTTTTCAATCTGATCGGTAATCAAAATACTTGCCGTGATACTACCTGTTCCATTACAAGTAGGGCACACTTCCTTGGTGGCAATATTCATCTGCGGCCGCACCCGCTCACGGGTGATCTGCATCAAACCAAACTTGGAAAGCGGAAGTACGGTATGCTTGGAGCGATCATGGGCATCCATCTCATCTTTCATGGTATTGAAGATGATCCGTTTGTTGTCGGCACTTCGCATATCGATGAAGTCCACCACGATAATTCCACCCATATCGCGCAGGCGAAGCTGACGGGCAATTTCCTTGGCCGCCTCCAGGTTTACCGACATGGCTGTTGTTTCCTGGTTTTCTTCGCGGGTCGATTTGTTTCCGCTGTTCACATCAATAACGTGCAGCGCCTCGGTGTGCTCAATGATCAGATAACCACCTCCACGAAGGCTCACGGTCTGTCCAAAAGCCGACTTAATCTGCTTCTCGATACCGTAGTGCTCGAATATTTTTGCTTTACCTGTGTACATTTTCACGATTTTCTCCTTGTCTGGAGCGATCGTCTGGATGTACGTCCTTACTTCGTCAAAAATCTTTTTGTCATCGACATGAACATTGTCGAAGGATTCATTTAACAAATCGCGGAGGATGGAAGAGGTTTTACTGAGCTCACCGATGATTTTATCGCGGGTGTTGGCCGTTACCATACGGTCCATACCTTCCTGCCAGGTCTTGGTCAGGTTGCGAAGATCGCGGTCTAGCTCTGCCGATTCTTTTCCTTCGGCCACGGTGCGGATAATGACACCAAAACCTTCCGGTTTGATAGATTGGATGATGCGTTGTAAACGCTTACGCTCGTCACTGCTCGAAATTTTCTTCGATACGCTGACGGCATTAGAAAAGGGCACGAGTACTAAGTACCGCCCTGCAATAGATAACTCAGACGAAAGTCGCGGCCCTTTGGTGGAGATTGGTTCTTTTACTACCTGAACCGGTATAAGCAGACCCTTTGATAACTGCTGGGTGATTTTTCCATGCTTATCAATATCTTTCTCAGCATGAAATTTATCTAGCTTACCTCCTGTAATCTTCTTCGCACGGACAAGCTTGGTGAATTTTTGCAACGAGCCGAACTGAGGTCCCAGATCCAGGTAATGAAGGAAAGCATCCTTTTCATACCCGATATCAATGAACGCTGCGTTCAAACCCTGGACTACCTTTTTCACGGAGCCCATATAAATATCACCTACTACAAACTTGCTTCCTTCCTGTTCTTCGTGGAATTCTACGAGTTGCTTGTCTTTGAGAAGGGCGATGCGACATCCGTTTTGAGTAGCACTGATGATTAGCTCGTTACTCAAAACTTAAAAAATTGATGTTTATAAAATAGATTATGACCCTAAAGGTCTTCTCCACCTTTAGGGCACTAAAGAAGATTATTTCTTCTTATGACGGTTCTTTCTCAAACGCTTTTTGCGTTTGTGAGTGGCCATCTTGTGTTTCTTTCTTTTCTTACCGCTTGGCATAATAAAAAATAGTAAAATGTATAAATATTTTATTTTAAATCGTTCAGATACGAATCAACTGTAGCTTGTACAGAGGGGTCGTTATCCAATTGTTTTACTTTTTCAAACTGCTGACGGGCCTTGTCTTTTTCTCCTTTGTTCATATAGGCAACGCCGAGCAGCATTTGTCCCTGTGTGTGTTTGGGGTTTACAGCTACCAATTCATTCAAGCGCTCAATAGCACGGTCATACTGACCGGACTGTATGGCAAGCATTCCTAAATTAAAGAGAACTAACTCATTTTTAGGATCCGCTTCCAGCACTTCACGAAGTATACCTACCCCTTTTGGTGGATTAGAACTGAAATAGGTCATCCCTATCTTAGTTTTTGCTTCCAGGTTCTTTGGATCGGCTTTGATTACTTTCTCCAAATACTCCCTGGTTTTCTCCGCCAATGCCTGTTGCTTTTCGGGCTTCATGGCAAAAGTGTACGCTTCATAGTAGCTGTTCCCTGCTTTCAGGAAACTTTCAGTTGTGTTTAAGAACGATGCCGCCTTGTCGGCAAACCACGCTGCGCTGTCAAATTGACCCGCTTTTGTGTACAGGTTTTGCAAAGAGTCGGCAAATATAGAACTTTTTTTGTTCTCCGGACTGCTTAAGTATTGAGACCTCAGAGACTTAATCGCTTTGGATAAAGTTTCAGGTACACTATTATGTGCCGCTGCGGGTGTTGCCGGAGCCACCGTGGTAGAATCAGCTGTTGCCGCCAGTTGGTTTTCATTTTCTACTACCACTTTGGGCAATAAAAAAAGAAGACCGATTACGGCTGCACTTACTACTATTAATATAATACGGGTCTTTAACATGTGTTATCCTGTTTTCAAGAGCTAAAAGTAAATAAGCAAAAACTACTATTCACTTTTAACGGATAACCATTAGGCTGCTTTCTCCGCTTTTTCAGCAAGCTGCTTTACCTTGTCGCTGTTTTTTATCTTGTTGATAAAGATCTTGGCCGGCTTAAAGCTTGGGATATAATGCTCATCGATCACGATGGCCGTGTTGCGGGAGATGTTACGTGCAATTTTTTTCTTACGCTTCTTATTAATAAAACTTCCGAAACCCCGGATGTAGATATTCTGCCCTGAGGACATATTATTTTTAACAATAGAGAAAAATGCTTCCACGGAAGCAGATACATCTGCTTTATCGATTCCGGTTTTTTCTGCGATCTGATTGATTACGTCTGCCTTGGTCACTGGAAAATATTTATATAGGTGGCTAAAAATTCAAGTCGGCAAATTTAAACGCTGAACAATCAAACACAAAATGAATTTGTTGATTATCATGACGATGAGTGATAAAAGGTACTAATTAAATTTTCATGAAAACAGAAAAACTCTTGCTAATTGAAATGGAATTTACATTTTCGCCGATTCAATACCTTCAGTAAACAATTCCCCGGTGAAGTTTGCACAATCCATAATGGCCTGGTATCAGGACAACAAACGAATGTTGCCCTGGCGGGAGACAAAAGATCCATACAAAATATGGCTTTCAGAAATTATTCTTCAGCAAACGCGTGTTGCCCAGGGCCTGCCTTACTACGCCGCGTTTACCAAAAATTTTCCAACCGTTGAGTCATTGGCAAAAGCCAAAGAGCAAAATGTGCTACGGCTGTGGCAGGGGCTGGGCTATTATTCCCGCGCACGGAATCTTCACCGCTGCGCAAAAACAGTAATGAGTGAGTATAATGGAAACTTCCCTCCTTCATTTAGTGAATTACAAAATCTGCCAGGTATAGGGCCGTACACTGCGGCGGCTATTGCATCCATCGCATTCAATGAATGTGTTGCGGTGGTGGATGGAAATGTTTTCCGGGTGCTGGCCAGGGTGTTTGGCATTGACCTGGATATTGCAAGCAACGAAGGGAAGGCCTTCTTCTTCGCGAAAGCGAATGAATTGATTGACAAAAAAGATCCTGCCAATTTCAACCAGGCCATGATGGAGTTTGGTGCCACCTGGTGCACACCCAAAAATCCGAAATGTGAAGAATGCATTTTTAAAAAATCGTGTGTAGCCTATACTAAAGGAGTTGTTGCCCTGCTTCCGGTAAAGCTGAAGAAAACAAAAGTGAGAAAGCGCTATCTCAACTACTTTATATTGGAATGGAATAAGAAAATAGTCATGAAGAAGCGAGACGCGAAAGATATCTGGCAGGGTCTCTATGATTTCTATTTGAATGAAACAACCCGACCACAAAAGCCCGGGCAATTAGTGGAAAAGGAGGAACTACTGACGCTGATAAAAAAGAAAGAGGTGAATATCCATGAGGCCAGGAAACACATTCTGTCGCATCAGCTTTTATCTGTTCGCTTTATCTGGGTAAAGATCAATGATCAAGTGCTTCCGGACGGATTCTCGCTCCCCTTTTATTCTTCGAAGCAAGTCGCCTCACTACCCAAACCAATTGTGATTACCCGGTTTCTGGAAGAGATGGGCTTCATTAGTAAGGTGTAGATTTTTTATAACTTTGTTATCCTTTCGTTTTGCAACAACGAAAATTCTATGGTGTCAATAAATAAGTAACTATATGTCAGGAGTAAACAAAGTAATTTTAGTGGGTCGCTTAGGCAAAGACCCTGAAGTAAGAAATCTGGAAAACGGAGCCACAGTAGCCAACTTCACCATGGCTACATCCGAATCGTACAAAGACAAAACCACCGGCGATCGTAAAGAAATCACCGAATGGCATAACGTAGTTTTGTGGAGAGGGCTTGCCGAGATTGCTGCCAAATATCTGCACAAAGGGGATATGGTTTTTGTAGAAGGGAAACTGCGCACTCGCTCCTGGGAAAAAGAAGGAGTAACCCGCTACACCACCGAAATTGTTGGGGATAATATGACCATGCTTTCCACACAACGGAGTGGTGGTGGTGGAAATGGAAATCCGGATTACAAACCCTCCGCACCTCAGTATAGCAATGCACCTTCTGCCTCCGATGATTACAAAGGAGCGAATGACAGCGCAACCGATGATCTTCCTTTTTAAATAATGACTTCTACTGAACTGAAAGCTGACAAACGGGCAATTGGTAAAGGATTCATTCTTTGCCAATTGTCACTTGTCACTTGTTTCTTCTTGGCCTCCTGTGCGCACGATTATCAGCCTAAACCAAAAGGATATAACCGATTAGTATTGCCAGAGGCTGCCTATCAACACCTTCCGGATACCCTTCCTTATCAGTTTGAGTATTCAAAGTATGCTACGCTGCTGAAAGATACTTCAAGCATACGCGAAAGGTATTTTGTTGAAATCTATTATCCGGAAATCAAAGCGAACATACACATCACCTACAAACGAATTGATAACAGCGATCAGCTGCTAAAAGAGTTTTTGAACGATGCGTATGTGCTTACCTCCAAGCATCAGGTCAAAGCAAACGCCATTGATGAAACGATTACCAAAACAGCCAACGGAAAAACGGTAATCATTGCTGAGATTGAAGGGGAAGTTCCCAGCCAGTATCAGTTCACCATCACAGACTCATCAAAGAATTTTTTGCGCGGAGCACTTTATTTCAACACAGCAGTCGCCAACGATTCGCTGAAGCCCGCCATTGATTATGTGAAGAAAGACATGAAGCAGCTGATCAATACGCTGGAGTGGAAAAATAAGTAGTCCGTTTGAAGATTTGCTAATGGGCCAATTGGTGATGAGCCATCAACAAAGAGTCAATGACGAAGGCTTGGAGAGTCAATTCATCAACAATGAATTTTCAAATTGACAAATTTTCAAACTAATTGAGTTTCTTCGACACTTCCATTGAATTTTTAAAAGGCGTAGGGCCGCAGAGGGCAGCGCTTATTCAAAAGGAACTGAACATTTTTACTTATGGAGATCTCATACAGCGTTATCCCTTTCGCTATGAAGATCGTACCCGCTTTTATTCCATCAGCGAAGTGAATGACGAAATGCCTTTTGTGCAGATCAAAGGACGTATCACCAAAATGGAATTGATTGGTGAAGGATTCAAGAAACGACTAGTCGGTCACTTTACAGACGGGCAGGGAACACTGGAGCTGGTGTGGTTTCAGGGCATCAACTGGACATTGGAAAAAATCAAACCCGGAATTGATTATGTCGTATTCGGTAAGCCGAATCGATTTGGCAGCAAATATTCCATCGCTCATCCTGAGATTGAACCGGTTACCCAGAAAAACCAAGGCCCTGCTTTCCTTCAACCTGTTTATTCCATTACTGAAAAACTTCGCGCCCGTCATGTGGACAGCAAGTTTTTAAGCAAATTGATTAAAGATGTTTTGCAGCTGGCACAACCGCACATTCGCGAAACGCTACCTGTTACTTTGCTGACAAAGCAACGACTCATCTCCAAGAAAGAAGCCTTGCTTCACATTCACTTTCCACAGAGCCATGAGTCGCTGGCCGCAGCACAACAACGGCTGAAGTTTGAAGAGCTGTTCTACATCCAGTTGCGGCTGCTTAAACTGAAATTAGTCCGACAGGAAAAGTTTAAAGGAATTTCATTCACTGATGTAACACTGCTTACTGATTTCTATAACAATCATCTTCCCTTTGCACTGACCGATGCGCAGAAGCGAGTAATCAAGGAAATCTATGCCGACATGAAAAGCGGAAGGCAGATGAATCGGTTGCTGCAAGGTGACGTGGGTAGTGGCAAAACCATTGTAGGCTTTATCTGTATGCTTGTTGCCATTGGAGGAGGAACACAAGCGGCGCTGATGGCACCAACCGAAATCCTTGCCCAGCAGCATTACGCAAACCTGAAAAAGTATGCGGATAAGATGAATTTCCCAATTGCTTTGCTGACCGGATCCGTGAAGAAAAAAGATCGCAGACCAATTCACGAATCATTAGAAAACGGATCACTCAAGATATTAATCGGCACACATGCCTTACTGGAAGAAGGAGTGAGGTTTCATAAACTAGGACTCTCCATCATTGATGAACAGCATCGCTTTGGCGTAGCGCAGCGGTCCAAGCTCTGGCAAAAGAATACGGACATCTATCCACACGTGCTGGTGATGACCGCCACACCAATACCCCGTACCCTGGCCATGACGTTATATGGTGATTTGGAAATCTCTTCCATTGATGAATTACCCAAAGGAAGAAAGCCAATCAAAACCATTCATCGCTTTGATTCCCATCGCCTGCAGGTAAATGGATTTCTGAAAGAACAGATCCATACGGGAAGACAAGTGTATGTAGTCTATCCTTTGATTGATGAATCGGAGAAGCTCGATCTCAAACATTTGATGGATGGGTACGAAAGCATTTCACGTGCTTTTCCGGACATCGCGATAAGCATTCTTCATGGAAAGATGAAGCCCGATGCGAAAGATTACGAGATGAAGCGTTTTGCCAAAGGAGAAACTAAAATTATGGTGGCCACTACCGTGATCGAAGTGGGGGTGGATGTACCCAATGCCTCTGTGATGGTAATTGAAAATGCTGAGCGCTTCGGGCTGTCACAACTTCACCAGCTCAGAGGCCGGGTAGGCCGCGGTGCCGATCAATCTTATTGTATTTTGATGACCGACTATAAGCTGGGTGCCGATTCGAAACTGCGCATTGAAACCATGGTGCGCACCAACAACGGTTTTGAGATTGCCGAGACCGATTTGAAGCTTCGTGGCCCGGGCGATTTGATGGGAACGCAACAAAGCGGGGCGTTGGATTTGCTTATTGCCGACCTTGGCAAAGACGGACCCATTTTAGAGCAAGCCCGCGCTGAAGCACGTGAAATCCTTGATAATGACCCTGAGTTAAGTAATCCTGCCCATCAAAACATCAAAAAACAAATCGAATTATCGCGCAAAACAGTGGTGAACTGGAGCAGGATAAGTTAAACTGCCCGAGAACTCAAAGCCCGGACGTTATCTTTATTGCTTACTCCCTTCCGGATTTCTGCTTTAACAAGACACCTGGCTTTTCTATCCGGGGAGATCTGACTACTTGTTTTTAACCTCTGCATAATAAACATATGACCCCTAATTTCTTAAATTTGGCTCCTCCCTTACTTTATGAATATCCGATCTTCTCTTGTCTCCGCTTTCGTTGTATTATCTACATTTCTTTTTGCTCAACAGGGCAATTATTTTCTTAATCACTATACTCCTTCGGATGAACGCATCGATTATGTCACCTTTGGTATAACTCAGGATCAAAAAGGTGTTTTATATTTTGCCAACCGGAGCGGGGTACTGGAGTTTGATGGACGAAACTGGAGCCTGATCGCTACGCCTGGGCCGGTTTACTCCGTCACCACACAGGGAGACAATGTTTTTGCCGGGGGTTATGGCGGCTTTGGTAAGCTGGTATGGGGAACAGACAATACCCGAACCTATCAATCCCTTTCTGATGGCCTCGCCAGTAAGGGTCAAATCTTCTCAAGCCTTGCCGACAAGGAACAGGTCTATTTCTTAAGCGAACAATTTCTCTACGTTTATTCTACCGGCAAAGACAAGACAGAAATCATTAAAACCGATGCTGTGCAAGGTTCATTTACCGGCTTGTTTGAAGTGGGTGGAAACTTCTATGTACATACCGAACTGAAAGGTCTCCTTAAAATCAATGCAGGAAAATTAGTTCCTCTTGATTTTAATCTCCCGGCTGGGCAAAGTGTTATGTTTTGTTCTTCATTGCAGGGCAAGACTAAAACGCTCATCGGAGCGGAGTCCGGCGCGTTATTTCTTTTTGATGGTGGCGCGGCGAAAGAGCTGGTCATCAAAGACAAAGCATTTTTGGAAAACAACATTCTGGTCACGGGTACATGGATAGGTGAAACACTTATCGCATTGGGTACATTAAGAGGTGGTGTGATTTTCGTCAATCCCGTGACTGGGGTTACCGAAGAAATTACCAACTATTATGCCGGCCTTCCTGACAATGAAGTGTATTCCTTATTCAGCGATCGCAATCAGGGTGTATGGATAGCACATGACTATGGGTTCACACGTGTAGCTCCTTATCTGCCATTCCGGTCGTATAGCCACTATCCTGGTCTCGCAGGTAATTTGTTATGCGCCCTCAATTATAAAGATCAGATTTATGTAGGTACTACGATCGGCCTGTTCGGCCTGGTGCGCGAAGAGATCTATGAAGAGATCATCAGCAGCTCTGTGGTGCCCCGAAGTAAGAAGGGAACAGTTCAGGAGCAATCCAAAAACAAAAAAGGGATGTTCTCTTTTCTGCGCAGAAACAAAAAGCAAAAGGAGATAGAACCTGAGCCGGTGGTAGCAAAAGAAACCAAAGACAAGGGCAAAAAGTCAACTGCCCGGAAGGCTGCAGCTAACGTTTCTAAACCGGCAAAAACGACCAGGCCTGTTTTAAAAACCATTCGCTATGCCTTTAAAAAGGTAGATGGAATTGACGGGAAGGTAAGTCAGCTGATTGACGCGTACGGTAAGTTGCTGGCTGCCGGCATTAGTGGTGTGGCCGAAGTAGAAGGTCTTAAATCGAAATCCATCACGCATGAGCCCGTACGCTCCATCTTCGTTTCCTCCACGCTCGATCAGCTGCTGGCCAGTACGCTGAATGAAGAAATCAAAACCTTTTCACCCAAAGGCAGCGGGTGGAATGAAACCCATTTGCTGGATACGCTGCAGGATTATGTGAGTTATATTTTTGAAGATCACCTTCACAACATCTGGCTATGCTCACGCACCAATGTGTATAAAGTTGAGACGGTGGATAATCAAATATCGGGCATAGAATCCATTCCTTTTTCCAATCCTGCCGTAGATGAAACCACTGGCCTTGCTTATGGAAGCGATGTATATGTGGCCGCAAGTGGCACTATCAAACGATTCAATATCAAGACTAATCAATTTGAAAAGTATGATTCCATAGCCGGGCCCAAAAAGTACTTTGCCTCCGCCGGGTATTTCTGGTTTAACGATGGGCATCATTGGCGCACAGTAGATCCGCGCATGCAATCTGCATTGAAGCTGGAGTGGCTCGGACTATTTCGCAACATCCGCTTTCTTGCTCCTGTAGCCAAAGACCAGGGGCTGTGGATAATCACTGCTTCCAATGAACTCTATCGTTTCTCCAGCAACACTGCTGCAGAGCAAGCCAGCTATCCCTTATTCCTTCGGGAAATACGTGGGCAACAAAGCAAAATCACTCCATCACAATCCGTAAAAGTAAGTCAGCTGGAAAGCACCGTTACGTTTGAGTTTATACAACCTGATTACCTGGGCATGGGTGCCGTGGAGTATCGCTACATGGTGCGTGGTTTGAATAAAAGCTGGTCGGCCTGGTCCACGACCAATAACGTAGTTAACTTTTCCTATCTGCCCACAGGCAAGTACAAAGTAGAAGTGCAGACCCGCGACATCATGGATAAGGTGTCTTCCATTAAGCCTATACTGATGGAAGTAGAGCCTCCTTACTGGAAGCGCTCATGGTTTTATGCGGCCGAGTTAATTTTCTTTGGAGCATTGGTATTCCTATCACTGCGCCTTAGCTCTGTCAACTCCAAATACCGTTACATCAGCAGCCTGCTCTCACTTCTGACTGTGATCATGCTTATCCAGTTTATTCAAACCATTCTGGCTTCACAGATTTCGTTCAAGAGCACACCGGTTATTGAGTTCTTCATTCAAGTGACCATTGCTCTGCTGGTATTGCCCATTGAAGGTTACCTGCGCAAGGTAATGGTGCGAACAGAGTTAGTAGAAAATAATACATCGGTAGTCGAGTCAAACCACTAAACCATCTATGCCATGCTGATCAATCTTGAAAACGTACCGCCCTTTTTGAAAAACTATCTGAAACAAGTAGAAGAAAGTGATCACCTGCAGGCATTGCGGGTATCCGGGCATCGCATGCTGGAGCTGGTTTACACCATTAAAGAAGAACAGCAGGATTATCGTTATGCAGAAGGCAAATGGAGTATTCGTGAACTTCTGTGCCACATGATTGATGCCGAACGCATCTTCGCTTACCGTGCCTTACGCTTTGCGCGGCAAGACAAAACACCATTACCCGGATGGGAGGAAAATGATTATGCCCCGGTTGCAAATGCACACCATCGAAGCATGAAACAAATTGCTGATGAAATGCGCCACGTCCGCCTGGCAACAATCGATTTGTTTGAAAGCTTTACTCCCGATATGCTTCACTACCGAGGTACGGCCAATGGCCACGACATGTCGGTGATGACCATCGGCTTTGTTATTTCCGGTCACGAAACACATCATCGCAAAATATTAACCGAGCGCTATCTCCATGCGAAGTAGTTTTTGGAGGGGTAGCGCTGTCATTGGTTTTATTTCCTGTTTCTGTTTCTTTTCCTGTTCTCCTGTTTCTTTTCTTAAAAAGGAAATCGTATTAACCGAAAAAGAACTCAAAGACCATACTGGTTTTATGCTGTATGATCCTGTTGCTAAAAAAATCATCTATGAGCACCAGTCGGGTAATTATTTTACACCGGCATCGAACACCAAGATTTTTACCTTTTATACCGCCTTACAGATTTTAAAAGATTCTGTGCCTGCATTGCGCTATCAGGTAAAAAATGATTCATTGATTTTCTGGGGAACTGGGGATGCTTCCTTTCTTTATCCGGAAGTAAATCACAACAGCAAAGTAGTTGACTTTCTGAGTGACTCTACAAAGAAACTCTTTTTCTCCGGATCGAATTTTCACACTACGGCATTCGGCCCGGGATGGGCATGGGATGATTACAATGATTATTACTCGGCAGAACGCTCTCCATTTCCGATTTATGGAAACCGGATTAGCATACAAAGCAGATTGGATGATCATCTTACTTTTTCACCTGTGTACTTCTCTAATCAGGTGGTGAATTCGCCAGAGATAAAATCAACGATGGAAATCATTCGTGATGAAGATTCGAATCAGCTCACAGTTTATAAAGGCACCCAGAAAAGAGAAAAAAAGTTCAACATTCCGTTTCAATCCGGTAATGATGTATTGACTGAACTACTGGCGGATACACTACGCAAGACCGTAGAAGAAGTGAACACTCCGCTACCAGCAGATGCGTCTTATGTATACAGCACTCCCGCTGATAGCTTGTATAAAGTGATGATGCAGGAAAGTGATAATTTCATAGCCGAACAAGTATTACTTACCTGTGCAGGAATCGTAAGCGACACATTGGATCCTGAAATTGCTATCCGTTATGCCCGTAAGAATTTTTTATCCGATCTGCCCGATGAACCTGTCTGGATAGATGGCTCTGGTTTATCCCGTTACAATTTATTCACACCGCGATCAATCGTCGCCCTGTGGGAGAAGATCTATACACAGGTGCCCCGCGAACGATTATTCAACCTACTTGCCACAGGCGGTCAACGGGGTACACTCAAAAATTTCTACAAAGCTGAAAAGCCTTACCTCTACGGAAAGACCGGAAGCCTAAGCAACAATCATTGCCTGAGTGGCTACCTCATTACTAAAAAAGGGAAGACCCTGATTTTTAGTTTTATGAGTAACAACTTTGTAGTACCTACAAAAGATGTACGTGCCCGGATGGAAAAGATTTTACTTCAGATAAGAGATAACTATTAAAAATGATGGTATGATCCGTCAGTTGATCATTGATTCATTTTACCTTAGCAGTTCACGCGATATCACCATTTTCTGAATCTCAGTAGTACCCTCATAGATCTGTGTAATTTTGGCATCGCGCATCATGCGTTCCACATGGTACTCTTTTACATAACCATAGCCTCCGTGTATCTGCACGGCTTCGGTGGTTACATCCTGGGCTACTTGTGAAGCAAACAGTTTGGCCATGGCTGCTGCCTTCACAAAATCTTTCTTCTGGTCTTTCAGATATGCCGCCTGCCATACCAGCAACCGCGCAGCATCAATCTGCGTAGCCATATCCGCCAGCTTGAATTGTATCGCCTGGTGTTCTGACAATGGTTTGTTGAATGCTTTTCTTTCTTTTGAATATTTCAGCGCCAATTCATACGCACCGGCCGCAATACCCAGCGCCTGTGATGCAATACCAATACGTCCTCCGTTAAGTGTTGTCATTGCGAAAGTAAAACCGAAGCCATCATCACCTATACGATTTGCTTTGGGCACTTTCACATCGTTAAACATCAGCGAATGAGTGTCTGATCCGCGAATGCCCATCTTGTCTTCTTTCTTACCGATCACAAATCCAGGCATTCCTTTTTCAACAATCAAAGCATTGATGCCTTTGTGTTTCTTTTCCGGATGCGTTTGCGCAATGACCAGGTAGGTATCTGCTGTACTTCCGTTCGTGATCCAATTCTTGGTTCCATTCAACAGATAATAATCTCCCTTGTCTTCGGCAGTAGTGCGCTGGCTGGTTGCGTCCGATCCGGCTTCGGGCTCTGATAAACAAAATGCTCCGATACCACGCGCAGCCAATGGCTTCAAATATTTTTCTTTCTGCTCTTCGCTACCAAATTTCTCCAGCCCCCAGCATACCAGCGAATTGTTTACTGACATGCATACCGAAGCAGATGCATCTACTTTCGATATCTCTTCCATGGCGAGCACATACGATAGGGTATCCATACCTCCGCCATTATATTTCGGATCGACCATCATGCCCATGAAGCCGAGCTCGCCCATCTTCTTTACTTGTTCTGCTGGAAATTTCTGGTGCGTATCGCGTTCGATTACTCCAGGTAATAAGTCCGTTTGTGCAAAATCACGTGCCGCCTGTTGTACGGCCTGTTGCTCTTCAGTAAGGTTAAAATTCATACACGTTCTCTTAGGTGACAATTATAATGAGAAAAAGGGTTTGGAGTAAACCGTCAGGCAACAATATTCTGTTGTACCCTATAAATTTAGCATCAATCTATTCTGCTGTGACGAGCATATTTCTTTTTTTACGATGAGTACGCCTGGCTATTAAAGAAGCCATAAAGTCGGAATCAGTCTTTTCAAAAAATCATCCGCCTTAAATTAATTTTAAGAAATTCAACTTTTGTACGGACTGCTTCATCTAAGGGTTATCTGCAAAAAATGATCTGTTTAAAATGATAAAAAATTACCTTCTCATTGCATTTCGCAGCCTTAAACGACAGTTCACGTATTCGCTCATCAATATTTTTGGGTTAGCGATCGGGCTGGCATGTAGCCTTGTCATACTCATGTACGTATATGGCGAATGGAGTTATGACCGACATCATAAAAATGCAGACCGCATCTATCGAATAGGTATCTCGTTTTTTAATATGGGCGGCTTTGCCATCGGGCCGGAAGCGCTGGGAGAGTTTCTTCCACAGTATGAAGGTGTAGAAGCATTCACCCGTGTTGGAAAGAATAGCTCACTTGCCATTTCTACAGGAACTAAAGAATTCAAGGAACTGGCTTACTATACCGACACCTCTTTCTTCAAAATCTTTTCGTATGAATTTGTTCAGGGAGATGCGCACACCGCATTGAAGGATGCCAATGCGATGGTGATCACGCAAAGCATGGCCAAAAATTTCTTTGGAGATATGGATCCGATGGGCCAGACACTGCTGATCGGAAAAGATAAAAAACCATTCACCGTTACCGGGATCGTGAAAGATGATTCCCGCAATTCACAGTTGAAGTCTTCGATCTGGCTTTCCAATATCAATGAGCTGAGCCATGAAATGCTATGGACTTCCGCCAACCCCTATAATTACGTCATGATGAAAGAAGGTCAACAGCAGAAAGACCTCGATGCTGTGCTCGCCAATCTTTTAGAAAAAGAAGTCTATCCAAAAGCCAATGGAGTTCCCGCGGGGATTTCGTTTGAAGATTACAAGAAGCATCCCAATGCAGTACAGTTTTTTGTGCATGCACTGACCGATGTGCACCTGGAATCTAAACTCAATTATGAAATCTCTCCGGGAGGAGACAAGACCACTATATATACCTTTGGCGCAGTCTCTGTATTTATCTTGCTCCTCGCCTCCGTTAATTTCATTAACCTTACTACAGCGCGTGCATCCCGACGAGCAAAGGAGGTAGGTGTGCGCAAAGTAGTGGGCTCATCACGCACCAAGCTGATCGCACAGTTTATCACCGAGTCGCTGATGGTAAGTGCAGTGGCCATGGTGCTTGCCATTCTTTTTGGCCAGCTTTTCCTTTACATATTTCAAATGATTACCGGCAGCGAGCTGATTCCCACTTTATGGAATGCCTGGAATCTGATGGTGCTGGTGATCTTTGCTTTAGTCGTAGGATTACTCTCGGGTATCTATCCTGCGTTTTATCTTACTGCTTTCAAGCCGGTAAACGTGCTGAAAGGAAACTGGTCGGTAAGCGGTGGTGCGCTCTTCAGAAATGTATTGGTCGTAGCACAGTTCACCATCTCCCTTTGCCTGATGATGTGCGCAGCCGTTATCATCCGCCAGATGGAATTTATGAAATCCAAAGATCTGGGATTCAATCAGCAAAATATCATCACGATCGATCGGATACCTGCACTGAAAGAACATGCGGAAGCTTTTCGCGATCAGCTATCGAAGCTGGCCGATATATCAGAAGCTAGTCTGCACAGTGGTGAGCCGGGCAACGAATCGGTATCTACCTTCAGCGGATTCAAATCTAAAAACATGCAGGAAGGTGTTGCCATTAATACCTATCTGGGTGACGAACAATTTATACCATTGATGAGCTTTCAGCTGATCAAAGGAAGGACATTTAATAAAGCGCTTGCCTCTGATACTGCTGCCGTAATTCTGAATGAAGCAGCCGTAAAACTTTTAGGCCTGAAAGAGCCTGTAGGAACTATTTTGGAAGATGGACTTACCGTAGTGGGTGTAGTGAAAGATTTTCATTGGGAATCATTACGGCAAAAGATTGCACCAAGTGCCTTTATGCTGGGCAGAACCAATAACTATTTTCAACTAAGCCTGCGCATAAACAATGCTTCGGCAAGCAAAGTCATTAAAGCGACAGAAGCGGAATGGAAGAAACTGGTGCCTGATGAACCCCTGAGTTATCACTTTGTAGATGAAAACTTCGGGCAAATGCTCGAAAAAGAAAAAGTGCTGGGTAATGCCATCGGTTTCTTCACGGTGCTTGCCATTCTTATTTCATGCCTTGGGTTATATGGTCTTTCGGCATACACGACGGAACAACGCAGTAAAGAAATTGGCATACGTAAAGTGCTTGGCGCAAATGCCTCACACATTTTAGTGATGCTTAATCGCAAGTTTGCAACGCTGGTCCTGATTTCAGCCGGTATAGCTACACCACTCACACTCTATTTTATGAATAAGTGGATACACGGGTTTGCCTATCATGTGGAACTGCAGGCATGGATTTTTATCAGCGCTATTCTTTGCGCTTTTGTAATTGCACTATTCACCGTGAGTTTCCACTCCATCAAAGCATCGATGACTAACCCGGTGGATACGTTGAAACATGAATGATTTCAACTTGCAGCGATTCCGTTATTCTGATACAGTCGCTAAAATGGGTCGTTACTTCTGGTAATTGTGCCATTTATAGCTTTTGGTATGTCTTTTGACCTGATTTATACGTTAGTATAACCAAAAGCTAAAAAGTTATGAAAACGCGTGTGTGGAATTATTTGCTGCCGCTGCTTTTTCTGATGTCAGGAACAGCCGCAATTGCTCAGGACCAGAATGATGCTTCTGTTCCTGGTGACAACTTTAGCCTGGAAGGCGCTCTTGACCTGTTTAAGAAATCTGCCTCACCGGAAGAGTTTGAGAAAATGCTCAACTCATCCGACTCCAAAGTGAATAACCTGGATTTGAATGGTGATGGCAAAACCGATTATATCCGTGTGGTCGATAAAAATGAAGGCAATGTACATGCTTTTATTCTTCAATCTGTGATCTCTGAAAATGAAAGCCAGGACGTGGCCGTCATTGAGTTGGAAAAGCTTGGTGATGGCAAAGCACGCTTGCAGATTATCGGTGATGAAGATGTGTATGGACAAGAAACCATTATTGAACCCACACAAGACGTACGCATAAATGCCGGGAGCAGTACAGCCCGCACCACAGTAAATGTCTGGGCATGGCCGTCTGTTCAGTATGTGTATGGACCCTACTACCATCCGTGGGTATCTCCATGGGGTTGGGCTTATTATCCCGGCTGGTGGAGTCCATGGAATCCGGTTGCCTATGCCGTGTACAATCCATGGTGGGTTCCTTACCGGGCATACTATAGTCCTTGTTATTCTTATCGCATAGGGTATGCTCACCGCATGTATCGTCCTTATCGCACTACATCGGTAATTGTATATAACCGCCACTCTACGCAAATCAACCACTATCGTTCACAAAATAATTACTATTCAAACAATGGAAGGAGCCATTATAGTCGTGGCACGTACGATGGTAATAACGGTCGTCACTCCAACAATGATGGTGGTCGCCAAACCTATTACGATAAAAATCATGGTAACGGTAATAGTCGCTCATCCTGGTCGGGTGCCGATAGAAACAGTAACCACAATCGTTCATCATGGTCAGGCGGAAACACTAGCCGCTCGTCATGGAGGAGCAGTAACGATAACACACGTTCCGGTTTCAATCAGGGAGGACGATCTGTCGGTGGTTCTTCCGACGGCAGCACCGCCCACTTCAGTGATCAGCAACGATCATCCTGGGGAAGCCGATTCAACTCGGGAGGCGGTAACAGTAACACAAGAAGTAACAGTGCAAATAACAACTGGCAACAGCGCTCATTCAATCATTCAGGATCGAACGGAAGAGGCTCAGGAAATTCAGGAGCTCAATTCAGCAGACCTCAGGGTAGTAGCGGGGGGTCCTTCCATCGCTCCGCTCCAAGTGGTGGAGCAGGGGGTGGAGGTGGATCTCACTCCGCAGGAGGCAGTAGAGGAAGACATTAGTCTTCCTCTTTTTTTTGACCAAATGCTCTTTTGTTTAGCTCAATGTAAAACGTATAATGCGGCAAATCTTCCTTCCTTTTCAAAAGAGTTTGCTACGGTAGTTAATGATCAAGTAGAAAAAGATGGTATTTCTCGCTAAAAACGAAAAGTGTGGCCGTCAAAAAACAGAAGGCAGCTTAGATTTTATTCTTATACGCCACTCTTTTTAGCAGGGATGCTATCTCCTTTTGCACTTCTTTACCTGCATCTTCATTGTACCCGTTTTGCAAAGCAGTCTTGGTTGTTTCAACGTCTGCTGTGATCGCCATGAGTTCATCGTAAATCTTCTGACGTGCCTCAGGGCGTGGGCCCCATGTGGCAAGATCATTTCCTGCAGTATCACGAATGATTAATTTAGGAATCGATTTTCCGTTTCTGGTCAGGTAGTCATTAATACGAAAAGGTTTTGCGTCTCTCAATTCATAATCAACCGTGATCAATGGATTGAGTTGAGACATGAGATGAAGAAAGGGAACACTATGAGCCGCATCGCCACACCAGGGTTCGGTTATGATAATCCATTGTTGTGGCTCCCTGATTTCACTCATTAACTGGATTACCTCCTCCGACAATTTTGCTTTCTTCAGCCAGCGATTACTACGCGACCAATTGAGTTTAGTGTAATTATAATAATCCGGCTTACTGTAAGGAAGTGGTAAATCTTCCGGGTTCTTATCTACAATACTTTTGTGATAAGCGAGGTAGGTATCAAAGTTCATGATTCACGATTATGCAATCGTAATTATTGCATTCGTCAAATAAAACACGATAGGAGGGCAGATAGTTCGTGTCTGGATCGTTGCCTCTGAATAGTAAAAGTGATCAATCGTCCGGATTGAACGCTGATCAAATATCCGTGCAAACAAAAAAGCCGCTCTCATTACGAAAGCGGCTTTTTTCTATACTCTAATTACTATTTAGTCACGATCACCACCGAGGTATAGCATCAAGTAGTAAACTAATGTGGTTACGGCACCAATAGCGGCTACTACATAAGTCATGGCCGCCCACTTCAAGGCATCTTTCGCCATGTCATGTTCAGCACGGGTAACAATGCCACGTGATTCTACCCATGCCAAGGCACGCTTGCTTGCATCAAACTCCACAGGCAATGTGATTAATGAAAACAATGCGAACACGCCATAACAAATAATGATTATCAGCAATGCTGTCTTCCAGGGAAGAAAGCTTCCTGCGAAAAATGCACCAAACATCATCGCCATCATCATGAAGTTCAATATCTGCGCACTTACATTCTGAATAGGAACTAATGCCGAACGAAGTTGTAGCATACTATACGCCTTAGCATGTTGAACTGCGTGACCACATTCGTGAGCAGCCACTGCAGTAGCTGCTGCATTTCTCCCATGATATACATCCTGGCTAAGATTTACCGTTTTAGCAGATGGATTATAATGGTCCGTCAACTGGCCTTCTACGCTCAATACCTGAACATCATTAATTCCATTGTCGGCAAGCATAAGGCGGGCTACTTCTGCGCCTGTTAAATCTTTGCTCAGATGCATCTGAGCATACTCTTTGAATTTACTCTTCATGCGTGAACTAACCATCCAGCCGATGAGCATAAAAAACAAACCTATTATTAAAGCTCCCATAATTTATATTATTTGTTTATCGTCTTTTTTATTTTCTCTACTATACGTGTGGTGGAATACCCGGGTACAAAATCAATCGTCTTCACCACACCTCCATGCTTTTTAACAACATCTGCGCCAACGATGTTTTCTGCCAAATAGTCACTTCCTTTAACGAGCACATCGGGCACCAGTTGCGTAATCAGGTCCAGTGGGGTATCTTCATTGAAGAAAACCACCAGATCCACAAACTGAAAAGAGGCCATAATCCGCGAACGCGATGTGTTGTCTTGCAGCGGTCTTTCAGGGCCTTTAAAGCGGCTGACAGAGTTATCGGTATTCAAGCCCACCACTAAACGGTCTCCCAGGTTTCTGGCTTTTTCAAGATAGTCCACATGGCCAAGATGCACTAAGTCAAAGCAGCCGTTAGTGAAAACGACTTTCTCTCCTTTCGCTTTCCATGCTGCTACCTGCCTGGTCGCTTCTTCAAGTGTTTTTATTTTATCTGACGATTTTTCCATCCGATGAGTAGATAACTTGTGATCAAAGATATGAGTCCGAATACAATGAAGATGATGGTCTGCCAGCCGTGAAAGATGAACACAAAAGCAATGGCATCCGCTTTCGGAAGATGGTATAACATGACCAGCCCCAGTGGCACAATGGTGTGATACGAGCCCGCACCACCAGGAAGCGGGGCCGCCATGGCAATAGCACCAATGGCAAACAAGGTCATCACAGCACTAAAGCCAAGTTCACTGGTTTCAGGAAACGCTTTTACAACAAAATAAGTCATGAAGAAATACAGCAACCAGATGAGTACCGAATAGAAAATGAACAAGCCCTTCTTCTCCAGGCGAAAAACAGCAAGCAATCCCTCTTTAAATCCATCAAAAAGTTTTTTAACTTTTTCATTCTTACGAAGAATAAAAAAGGCGGTGACACCCACTCCGATGAGTACCACCCCACCAAGCACGATCCACAACGGGAAACCCCTGTCGGTGGCAAACGGAAGTGTAGCAATAAAACCTTCCAGCTTATCCCACTCAATAATGAAAGAAGCAACGATGATCACAAACAAACAGATGACATCTACAATACGCTCCACGACCACCGTGCCAAATGAAACTTCTACCGGAGTATTCTCCAGTTTATACAAATTATAGCAGCGCGACACTTCTCCTCCACGCGGTATGACCAGGTTGATGAGATAACCCACCATCACCGAAAGGAAACTATTGCCCAGGCTGATATGATTATGGGTAGGGATGAGCACCAGTCGCCATCGCTCTGCGCGAATCACATGACTAAGAATAACGGCAACTGCTACTAATAAAAGGTAGCCCTTATCTGACTTCTCCCATGCGCTCCAGATAAATTCAGCTTTATTTTCGCCTTCGCCCACCTGCAGTGAACGCAGTGATAACCAAAGCAAGCCGCTGGTAAGCAGCAGCATGATGATGTACTGAATAACTGTTTTGATTTTTTGATTCACGGAAGTTTGTCGAAGACGTTTTGTCGAGTAAGCGAATTACGGTCTTTTAAGTAAGACTTATAACTGCCTTGAAACTAAACTTTAGTTTAATTTATTGTCAGGATCAGGAAAAATGATCCAGGGTTTGAACTGTTTTGCTTCCTCAAAGTCCATGGAGGCATAAGAGATGATGATAACAATATCACCTACCTGGGCTTTGCGCGCAGCGGGTCCGTTCAGGCAAACTGTACCCGTGTTGCGGGCTCCCTTGATCACATAGGTTTCAAGGCGCTCACCATTATTCACATTTACCACCGTTACTTTCTCTCCTTCTATAAAATTGGCGGCTTCCATCAATGCTTCATCGATCGTAATGCTGCCTACGTAGTGCAGTTCTGCCTGCGTTATTTTTGCACGGTGTATTTTCGATTTTAAAACTTCAATTCTCATTCTTCCAATAATAGATTATCAATTAATCTTATTTCACCTACATAGCCAGCTATTAATAAAACAGCTGCACTCCGGTCAGTAACATTATTCAATGGATTTAAGTTTTTACGGTCCGCCAATGCGATATACTCAAGTTTTACTTCGGGCTGCGCTTCGCATTTCCTTTTTACTTCTTCTTCAATCTGTTTCCAGCTTTTCCCCTGCTCCAACAAGCTTTTGGCGAGCAATAATGACTGGTAGAATACAATAGCACGCTGCCGCTGATCAGGTGCCAGCCTCATATTGCGTGACGACATGGCCAGACCATCTTTTTCCCGCACAATGGGAACTGCTTTCAGGCGCAGATCAAAAAGTAATTCCTCTTTTAATCGTGTGATGACTGCAAACTGCTGATAGTCTTTCTGTCCGAAATATGCCACATCGGGTTGTACTATATTGAAAAGTTTGGAAACCACTAATCCTACGCCACTAAAATGGCCGGGACGAAACTTGCCTTCCAGAATTTTATCCAGGTCACCAAAATCCATTTTTAGTTCACTGGCAGCAGCATACATTGCTTCATTGGCAGGAGCAAAGAGCACATCGCAACCGGCTTCTTCTAACATGGCCGAATCTTTTTCCAATAACCGGGGATATTTTGCCAGATCACTGGCATTATTGAACTGCGTTGGGTTCACATAAATACTGCAAACGGTAAGGTCATTCTCAGCCCTGGAATTGCCGATCAGAGTTAGGTGACCCGGATGAAGAGCACCCATGGTAGGCACCAGCCCGATGGATAACTTTCTTTCTTTCTGAATCTTCAAATAGGCCCTGAGGGGCGCAATTTGCTTGAAAATCTCCATTTATTGGCTTTTTTGAAGGGTCGCAAATATAGGCTTTAGAATTGATTGTGAGTTGAATACGGGGTTTATTTTGCGTACCTTCGTGCCTCGATTTTCTTTTCTGATTAAAAACAGCCAAATATGTCAAAGATTCGAATTCTGTATGTAGCCAGTGAGATTAATCCTTTTCTGCAAACCACCGAGGTATCTGAGTTTGTCCGCAAACTGCCTCAGGCCATGCAGGAAAAAGGGATGGAGATCAGAATACTGGTGCCGAGGTTTGGGTTGATTAATGAAAGAAAGAACAGATTGCACGAGGTAGTGCGCCTTTCAGGAATCAACATCGCAGTGGGGGACGAAGAGAAGCCTTTGATTATCAAGGTTGCATCTATTCCAAATGCAAAATTACAAGTTTACTTTATTGACAACGAAGATTATTTCCACCGCAAGCATGTATTCCACGATAAGGAAAACAAGTTTTACGAGGACAATGATGAGCGTGCTATCTTCTTCTGTAAAGGAGTGATTGAAACCGTTCGCAAACTGGGATGGGCTCCTGACATCGTTCATTGCAACGACTGGATCACCAGCTTTATTCCGTTGTATTTAAAGACAACCTATAAGAACGATCCGCTGTTTAAGAACACTAAAACCGTATTTACGATTTACAACAACAGCTTCACCCATAAATTTAAAGGTGACCTGATGGGTAAAGCGAAAATGATGGACATCGAAGATAGCATGATGAGCCATTTAAAAACTGCGGATTACGAAGGGTTTATTAAATTGGGGGCCCAATGGTCGGATATCGTTTCCCTTGCCGGAGACAATAAAAAACTGGAGGGATTAGTTAAGAAGCTTAAAGAAAATAAGATTGAGACCATTGAAAAAGACGATAACTACACCGAATCGTTCTATACCATTTATAACGAGCTCGTTGGCTAAAACCAGCCTGCTGTTTTTTGTTGTCCTCTTTTTGTTTTCCTGTGAGGAAGACGTGAATACGGTCGGGTTCAAACCCGACCGTAACGCTTTCAAGGTACGCTACGTGGAAATTGAACTTCCTTCCAGTGTGCTTCTTGGGCATTCTGTTGTTACCTCCAATGTATTTTCCAGTACGAGTGGCACTACACCCCGATTATTGGTAGGTAGCTACCAGGATAGCAAATTCGGAAAAATACAGGCAGAATCATTTATTCAATTCAGACCCACCTCACCGACTCAGGTATTACCTACTGATGCGGCCTTCGAATCACTTACCCTGTATATAAGTCTGGATTATTATACCTACGGATCACGCGAAGCATCCACGGTATCATTTCAGGTACATCAGGTTACAGACAGCTTAATCACGGAAGCAAAATATTATAATAATTCCATTACCGATTATAATAGCATGGTGCTGGGCTCTGTCAGTAAAACCATTGACCCTGTTTCTTTTGATGATATCTATACGAAGAACAACGATGGTGATGCAACAAATAATGTAATTGACTCATTGGCCATTCCTATTAACTCATCCAGTTTTACAACCGATCTTTTCAACTTGGCGAAGGCTAGTGTTGCCACAACCACTACCAATGCTACCACCGGAGTGACTACTACCACTTATTCTACTACACCCGAATTTTCTAACTTCAGAAAATTCAGAAGGATTTTTAAAGGACTTGCCTTAAAATCAGATGCGTCAAACAAAATTGTTGGTTTCAACCCTTCATCGGGTACCGGTGTTTCCAGGTCTAAAATGGTGTTGAAGTACAACTATACGGACACTAAAGAAAAACTTGCCGATGGCACAACACCTAATCCTACCTATAATCAAAAGATCACTGGCAAAGTAGAATTCTCTCTTTACAACGATGGATCAATCAGTTACTCAAAAATAACAGCCGATCGTGCTGGTTCTTCTCTTCAAAGTGTAGATGAACTATACAAGCCATTCTATCCCGATGGCGACAATCGTTTTATCAGTTCCGGTGCTCCTATTATCACCAAATTTGATATCAGCCAGTTCTTTGCCTACACCGATACCATTAAAAATTTACTCATCAACTCGGCCGAGATTACCATTGATCCGGATGAAGCGAATTCGTACAAAATGCCTGACAATCTTGGATTTAGAATTTTGAATACGAAAAATGATTTTCTCAAAAGCTCTGATACTGTTTCAAATTTGTATTCCGGACAGATTGTAGTAGATGGAGATGGGTATTTTATGCTTGGCGATGCAACTTCTTCAGCAAGCTCAATAAAAAATTTCCCCCTGACACAAAAAGATAATGTGTATAGCTACAGCGCCAATTTCACCCGATACCTGCAAACTTTGTATGGGTTTACGGATAAGTCACTGCGACTGCAACAGTATGCATTGATTCCCCTCAGTCCGAATATGGGTAAATCAGTAAATCGGTTAGTCTTCAGTAAAAACAACCTGAAGCTCAAGCTATATTATACTACCCCTGTACCGGCAGAAAAAAAATAACTAAATTGATCGTATGTGTGGAATTGTTGCTTACGTAGGTCATCGTCAAGCCAGCGATGTTATTTTAAAAGGATTGAAGCGACTGGAGTATCGTGGATACGATAGTGCCGGTATTGCCTTGCTTAATAAAAGCCTTACTGTTTATAAAAAGAAAGGGAAGGTTTCTGACCTGGAGAATTTTATCAAAGGTCAAAATCTCACCAGCCATATTGGTATGGGGCATACCCGCTGGGCTACTCATGGTGAGCCTAACGATGAAAACGCTCACCCCCATTATTCTGCAACCAAAAACCTAGCTATTATTCACAATGGCATTATCGAAAATTATTCTTCTTTAAAACAAGAGCTTCTTCGCAAAGGCCACACCTTTTTCAGTGAAACCGATACTGAAGTATTCATTCACTTTATTGAGGACATCAAAGAAAATGTTGGATGTTCTCTGGATGAAGCTGTGCGCCTAGCCCTCACCAAAGTGGTAGGAGCTTACGCTATTGTGGTGATGTCGTTTGAAGAACCCGACTTATTAATAGCTGCTCGCAAAGGCAGTCCACTAGTTGTTGGTGTGGGCAAAGGAGAATTTTTCATGGCATCTGATGCTACCCCTATTATTGAATATACCAACGAGGTGGTTTATCTCAATGATCAGGAGCTGGCGATCATCAATAAAGGGAAGCTGACGATCAAGAATACCGCTAATCTTCCGCTCACTCCCTACATTCAAACCATCGATCTTGAGCTGGAGGCCATTGAGAAAGGTGGTTACGAACATTTCATGCTCAAGGAAATTTTCGAGCAGCCCCGCTCGATTATGGACTGTATGCGCGGCCGTATGGATTCCGCTTCGGGCCGGTTGACATTAGGCGGCTTACGCGAATACATTAACAAGCTGGTGAATGCGGATCGTGTTCTCATCGTGGCCTGCGGAACTTCCTGGCATGCCGGACTGGTGGCTGAATATTTCTTCGAAGAATTCTGTCGCGTACCTGTTGAAGTGGAATACGCTTCGGAGTTTCGTTACCGCAATCCGGTTATCCGTGAAGGCGATGTGGTGATTGCTATTTCACAGTCAGGAGAAACAGCCGATACATTAGCGGCCATTGAACTGGCAAAGTCGAAAGGAGCCATCATTTTTGGAGTATGTAATGTCGTGGGCTCGTCCATACCCCGCACCACACATGCCGGTGCCTACACGCACGCGGGACCTGAAATTGGTGTGGCCAGTACAAAAGCATTCACGGCTCAGTTAACCGTGCTTTACATGATTGCGTTAATTGTAGCGCAGCGAAAAGGCACTATCTCGGAGCAGAAATACCACGAGATGCTGGTAGAGATGGAGAATGTGCCTTCCAAGGTTGAAAAAGCACTGAAACTAAATACCCAGATTCAAATCATTGCCGAGGAGTTTAAGGATGCGCGCAATTTCATTTACTTAGGTCGCGGATATAATTTCCCTGTTGCTTTAGAAGGTGCTTTGAAGCTGAAAGAAATCTCTTACATCCATGCTGAAGGGTATCCGGCCGCAGAAATGAAACATGGCCCTATTGCATTGATTGATCAGGAAATGCCGGTTGTCGTCATTGCTACGAAAGACGGTTCGTATGAAAAAGTAGTCTCCAACATTCAGGAAGTAAAAGCCAGAAAAGGCCGGGTGATTTCTATTGTAACAGAAGGGGATACGTTGATTCCTAAAATGTCGGACTACGTCATTGAAGTGCCCGCAACAGTTGACCCGTTGATGCCACTCATTTCTGTCATTCCACTGCAGTTGCTCTCTTATCATATTGCGGTGATGCGCGGCTGTAATGTTGATCAGCCTCGCAATCTTGCGAAATCAGTGACGGTAGAGTAACAAAAACCAAGGCAGCTAAATACCAAAGCCCCAGACCGATATCGGTGTGGGGCTTTTTCTTTGCCCCTGTTGGCGGAAGACGTAACTCTCTATTGAATTTCAAATTTTTTATTGCTCAGTTATGTACTTTCTACACAGTGAAAATAATTTTTTTATTATAATTGTGTCGTTGGGCTGCCTCCAGCCCGATACCCCTCCTCCTCAATTTCTGGCGAAGTCTATATTTATTAATAGTTGGCGTATGATCGAATTTCTGGAAGATGTGGTTAAACTATTCTCGAATGTCAACGAGGAAGAACCCTTACCCCTCAGTCATAAAATTGTGGCTGTGTCTACCTGTTGCATCGTTGCCGGGTTATGCGTGGTTTATTATTATTGGGGCTAATTTGATTCCCAAGCTTAGCCGGCCTCATTAAGCTATCCTTCGGAGCAAAAAGTTCTTATGTTCCAAAGAATTGCTTTGAATTAACCGTAATCAAGAGTCTATTGATTACTTCTATTTTTCTGATATTTGGGCATAACGAAGATCAAAGCTATGCCAAAAGAAATTGTTTATTCCCCGAACGCTCCTGCTCCAATTGGTCCTTACAGTCAGGCTGTACGTGTCGGAAGCATGTTGTTTATTTCCGGCCAGATTGCCATTCAGCAATCTACGGGTAGTATCATCACCTCCACGATTCAGGAAGAGACCGAGCAGGTAATGAAAAACCTGGACGAAGTGCTACGCGCAGCCGGTATGGACTTCTCTCATGTGGTGAAGAGCACGATCTTCTTAAAGGACATGAACAATTTTCCTAAAGTGAATGAAGTCTACGGAAGCCGTTTTCCTTCACAACCTCCTGCACGCGAGACGGTAGAAGTAAGCCGACTACCTAAAGAGGTGAATGTAGAGATCTCCTGTATCGCAATTAAATAAGTGACCCGTTACCGGCTGCAACGTTGGATAACTGCTAACCGGTAACTGGTATTTCCATCATTACTTCTTTCCTTCTTTCGCCCATGTGTCACGCAAAGTAACTGTGCGATTGAAGACTAGTTTATCTTTTGTTGAATCCGAATCAATGCAGAAATATCCTGTGCGCATAAACTGAAATCGTTCATCAGCGGTCGCATTTTTCAATGATGGTTCTGCATACGCTATCTTCTTGTTAAGCGAATCGGGATTGAGCGCATCCAGCATGTTATCATCAATCAATGCGGGATTCTCCACATTAAATAACCGATCGTAGGAACGAATCTCAACAGGGAGTGCTTCTGCAATGCTTACCCAGTGAATAACGCCTTTCACATTGATACCCGAAACATCAGAACCGCTTTTACTTTCTGGTATATACGTACAATTCACCGTGATGACCTTCCCCGATGCATCTTTGATCACCTCTTCACACCTGATGATGTAGGCGCTTTTCAAGCGCACCATCTGACCGGGAGCCAATCGAAAGTATTTTTTTGCGGGCACCTCCATGAAATCATCCTGCTCAATATAAATCTCTCTGCTGAAAGGCATCTCGCGTGAGCCCGCATCATGATCTTCCGGATTATTTTCACTTGAAAGCATTTCTGATTTGCCTTCCGGATAGTTTGTTATTACCACTTTGAGCGGATCAACTACCACCATTCTGCGCAATGCAATTTTGTTCAGGTGCTCACGCACACAGAATTCCAGTAAACTTATATCGATCAGATTCTCACGCTTTGCTATTCCTATCTTATCGCAAAATTCACGAATGCTTTCCGGGGTATACCCTCTTCTCCGCATACCGCTGATGGTTGGCATCCGGGGATCATCCCATCCGTCTACATACTTTTCGCTTACCAGCTTCAACAGCTTGCGTTTGCTCATTACCGTATAGGTCATGTTCAACCGGGCAAATTCGTATTGATGTGATGGATAAATATTCAGCTTCTCAATAAACCAATCGTAGAGCGCACGGTGCGGAACAAACTCCAGCGTACAAATACTATGTGTTATGTTTTCTATGGAGTCACTTTGTCCGTGAGCAAAGTCATACATCGGATATATGCACCAGGTATCACCGGTACGGTGGTGATGCGCATGCTTGATGCGATACATCAGCGGATCGCGCATGTGCATGTTCACATGGGCCATGTCTACCTTGGCACGCAGCACTTTTTCACCATCCTTATATTTACCGGCTTTCATCTCTGCAAATAGCTGCAGATTTTCCTCTATGCTTCGATCGCGATACGGACTGTTTGTTCCTGGCTGAGTAGGAGTTCCTTTTTGCTTTGCTATTTCCTCGCTCGTGCTGTCGTCCACATAAGCCAATCCGTTTTTGATGAGCGTTACCGCGAACTCATACAGTTTTCCAAAATAATCAGACGCATAAAATTCGTCCGACCAGTTGAACCCAAGCCACTTGATGTCGTTCTTTATTCCTTCTACGTATTCGGTCTCTTCGGTTACCGGATTGGTATCGTCAAAGCGAAGATTGGTTTTGCCTCCGTACTTCAGCGCAAGGCCAAAATTGAGGCAAATGCTTTTGGCGTGGCCCATGTGTAAATAACCGTTGGGCTCAGGAGGGAAACGAGTGATGATATGTTTGTATTTGCCTGCTTCCAGATCTTTCTCAACAATCTCTTCCAGAAAGTTGGCACTTTTTTCTTCCGTCATTTTCAATGGGTTTTTGCATTTCCTCCACAAGACCTATTCACAGATCAGAATATCCTTACGGGAATCACGTAAAGTTATAAACCCTTGCGTATTGGAAGAAATAAATTTGCTGTCGGGGCGGATTTTTAGTGGGTTTTATCCACTGCCGGAGACTGAAATCTAAATCATCTTTTACCTTTACAGCTCAATTAACCCGTACGATTATTTTTATGAGAGAAGTTCGCGTCCGTTTTGCACCCAGCCCGACAGGAGCATTGCATATTGGGGGAGTGCGCACGGCATTATATAACTATTTGCTTGCCCGCCAGAACAAGGGAACAATGATCCTGCGCATCGAAGATACGGATCAGGGTCGCTATGTACCTGGTGCTGAAGAGTACATTTTGAAATCGCTGGCGTGGGTAGGCATTAAAATTGACGAAGGTGTAGGCGTTGGTGGTCCTCATGCTCCCTATCGTCAATCGGAACGCAAACCTCTCTACCAGGAATATGCGCAAAAGCTGATCAATGATGGACTTGCCTATTATGCTTTTGATACGGAGCAAGAGCTTGAAGCGATGCGCGAGCGTCTGAAGAATGCCGGAAGCGATAATCAGCAATATGGAAGTGCCAACCGTCATGAGATGAGGAACTCGCTGACACTTTCCAAAGAAGAAGTGGATACCTTACTGAGTTCCCAAACTCCTTACGTTATCCGACTGAAGGTCCCCGCTAACGAAGAGGTGAAAGTAAAAGACCTCATTCGTGGAGAAGTGATTGTCAATTCATCAGAAGTAGATGACAAAGTACTGATGAAGTCCGATGGGATGCCCACGTATCACTTGGCCAATGTAGTGGATGATTATCTGATGAAGATTTCGCACGTGATCCGTGGCGAAGAGTGGCTGCCCTCGGCACCGCTTCATGTTTTACTTTACCGCTTTTTAGGCTGGGAAAAAGAAATGCCTCACTTTGCCCATTTGCCTTTGCTGCTCAAGCCAAGTGGAAATGGTAAATTAAGCAAGCGCGATGCCGATCAGATGGGCTTCCCTATTTTCCCGCTTGACTGGACCGATCCAAAAACCAATGAACTGGCTAAAGGCTTCAAAGAGTCAGGGTACTTACCCGATGCACTGATCAATTTTCTCGCCTTTCTGGGATGGAACCCCGGAACCACGCAAGAGTTGTTCTCGATGCAGCAATTGATTGAAGCCTTCAGCATTGAACGCATCGGTAAAGCCGGGACCAAGTTTGATATACTGAAAGCACAATGGTTCAATCAGCAATACCTGCGTAGCAAAACGGATGATGAACTGGTTGCTTATCTTTCTGAGTCATTACAGAAAGAAGGAATTGAGTGCACTGAAGAGAAAGCAAAAAAAGTAATTTCTATTCTAAAAGAACGGATCACTTTCCCGCAAGATATTTGGGAACAAGGGCGGTTTCTTTTTCAAGCCCCCACTACTTTCGATGAGCAGGTGGTGAATAAAAAATGGAACGATGACGTGGTGAAAGTATTAACCACTTTCAGTACCGCCATTCAGGATTTCTCTTCACTTACCGCTGAAACGGCCAAGAGCACGCTTGAAAAAACGGCAGCCGATCTGGGCATTAAAATAGGATCAATCATGCAGGCCGTGCGGGTTTCGATTACCGGAGCCGGTTCCGGTCCTGATCTGATGATGACGATGGAAATTCTCGGAAATAAAGAAGTCATCAGCAGGATCAATTATGCACTCACAACACTTAAGGTGAAAGTTGCTTAACTTTAGAATATGGCAAAAAAAGAAACTCCGAAATCATCCAGGGCTCCGAAGACTACCCCTAAGCCGCGCGTTCACAGCGAACTCACCGGCTTTGAAGTTTCCATCGATCAGTTTGGTGAACTGAAATCAAACATGAACATCGAGAAGATCAACGAGTTTCTTAATCAGAATGTAGATGACAAGAAACTGGCCGAGCGTGATGATTACGAGGAGATGAAAAAGGAAAAACCAAAGAAGAAAAAGAAATCCTGAACGTTATTAATAAATCGCGGCCACAAGCCGCGATTTTTATTTTGGCGGTTGTCTTCTTCCGCATTGCTTCCCTTACTTTTATCGGTCCACTATTTACCCTATGAAAAAACAAATTCTCCTTTTGCTTTTAGTAAGCACCGTCTTCTTCGCGCAAGCGCAAAAAACGTTTAGCGAAGACTTACTTCTCACACCGGAAAAAACAAACTTCATCAAAACCTCTACCCATGCCGAGGTGCAGCGTTTTCTGCAAGCGATTAAAGGGCAAAGCAAAAATGTGCACATCATGTCCATGGGCAAAAGCCTGGAGGGGAAAGATATTCCGGTTGCGGTTCTCTCCAACCCCATGATCACCACGGCAGATGAAGCAAAGCGAAGTGGCAAGCCGGTGATTTATATTCAGGGAAATATCCATGCCGGTGAAGTAGAGGGGAAAGAAAGTATCATGATGCTGATGCGTGACATTCTTCTTGGCGATAAGAAGTACCTTCTCGACCACCAGATCATCTTATTCATTCCTAT
>JAHEZH010000276.1 GCA_023251155.1 Flammeovirgaceae bacterium
CATACTCCAGTGTGGCCTTTACGATCTCCAATGCATATCCCTGCCCTGCTACCTCCGGCAAAAAAGCAAAACCCAGATCAGGAACATCCAACCCTTCACGTTTTAAGATGCCACACATTCCAATGGCACGACCATCTGCCTTTCGTTCTACCAATGACAATCCATAACCATTAAGTTGGTAACTCTTTAGCGGCCCGTTCTGCAGGTAATTCATGGCTTGCGGAATGGTGTGGATGTGACGATCACCTATGTATTTCAACCAACCTTCAGAATTTACCAGGTCAATAATAAAATCACTGTCAATAAGGTCAAATTCCCTCAGCCGTAATCGGTCCGTTTCCAGCAGGTAGTTCATTTTATTACCCAAGTGTTATTATTCGTTGTCAGTCTTTTATCTCCTTAAATGTAGAAAAAAAGCGATTTTCCAGCCTTTTTTTCCATGTAAAACGATCTTCCTGAAAAAAATCGTAATTTAAATAGGGGTAAGATGAGGTCGGGTTGTCCTCCATCCAACACCAAAACATTTTACACCCTTCCGATTATGAAAAAGCTCATTTTACTCGTCTTGCCACTGGTTTTGATTGCTCGTCAAAGTAGTGCACAAAATAAGGAAACACTTTCCGTGAATGCGTTCGACAAAGTAGTGATATCGCCACGCATCAATGTCGTGTTCGTAAAAGGTGAAAAGGAATCCGTTGAACTGATCTATTCCAACATTGATGCTTCGATGATCAACGTGAAAGTGAAACACAACAAACTTCATCTCTACCTTTATAAATCAAAATGGTTTGAGCGAAAAGAAAAATACTACGTCGGTGAATGTGATTTCAAGCGCGATGCCTACCCAACCGCATCCGTGACTGCATACGTGACGTATCGCGATTTAAAAAAACTGGTGGTACGGGGCGAAGAAGAAGTGAACATCGATGATACGCTGCATACCGACAAACTGAAACTAAAAATGTATGGCGAAGCCGAGTTGCGCATCGCTGCTTTAGCTACCGATAAGCTTACGGCTAAACTTTACGGAGAGAATGTATTGAAGATCAACGGTGGACACATCAAAGAACAAAACTTTAAACTCTACGGAGAAAACAAAATTGATACACGGGCCATTGAAAGCAGAACCATTGCCAGTGTCATTTATGGTGAAGGACAATTGCGGGTGAAGGCATCCGATTGGATGAGCCTTCGTGCCTTTGGTGAGCCTCATATCCAGCTCAGTGGTAATGCACATCTCTTTAAAGGACTTGTGATTGGCAATCCCCGCATTCAAACACGTCAGTAATCGATTCAAAACGAACAGCTTCTTTTCAATCAAAGGATGGAGAACTACTCCCCATCCTTTGATTGTTGGAGCAATGCAGTCAGATTTTTATTAAAGAGATTCGCTTTATTCCCCAGCACAGAAAAAAAATCAGCATCAAATTTCTCTACGGTCACGACTGCTTTTTTTACCATCTTCTTTCCTTCCTCTGTAAGCACTACCGTCTTCGCCCTTGTATCGGTGCTGTGCTCTTCTCTGTTTATCAGGCCCTTCTGCTGTAATGTGCGCAGCACCGTGGAAGTGGTCATCGGATCAATCTTCGTATGCGCAGACAGAACTACCTGAGTTACCTCCTGATGATGCAGTACTAACCAGTGAATACTGGCCATCAATACAAATTGTGAGTGGGTAAGGCCGTACTGCTCCAGCGCCTTACGGATCTCACGCTGCCACAGCGAAGTTACCTGCCAGAGCAGGAAGCCAGAGCTTTCTTCAGGAGTTGCTACACTAAAGGTATTGTCAGCCGATTTCATAGTCCGTCATTTTTTGAAACGATAAGATTAAAATCATTTTGGTCAATTTCAAAAAAACAAAACCGGTAACTCCTGTTTTTTATCATGGATAAAATCACGTTGGCTGATCGTCATCCGAATGCTGACTTCTTCTATGTTTGGAGCATACAGGACCACCCCCCTCTTTCACCCACTTCAAGGGAACATCCTTATGTGTCACTTGCAGGAACTACTTACTCCGTACAATGATTCGGTTGCCCTTCCGTATTTCGATCCGCTTATAACTTCGATGCTGCTTTTACCTGCGCCATGACATCCTTTGGCAGCCCGTCAACAATCTTTTGTGCCACCAGTTTTATCCAGAGAAAAGAAAGAATACCGGTTACCGTCATCGTCACGGTTATTTTCAATCCTTCTGCTGTTTCCTCAAATACATGGTCACCCAGCATCGTTGCTAACGGAAAAGAGGTTTGATCCGTAAACCGGTGAAGGGGTTCTGTGCGGACCAGTTTTATTTTTACCTCCGGCCCTCCTTTAGGGAGTAATTTGAAATGGTTTCCCTGCTCAAAAGCGCCTTCCATTCGGGCATACTCAATACCTTCATCCCAGGTATGCCAGTTGTTTACATCGGCAACCAATTTCCACATTTGTTCTTTGGTGACCTCTTTGGAGGTCACGGAATACGATCTTGTCCACATAGTTAACGTCTTATTATAAGTACAAATATAATAAGTTCACTTATTATATACAACATTATAATTCAACCGGGATAAAAAAAACGGGAATGATCGCCGTGATCATTCCCGTTAACATTGTGTCCGCGTCAGCGATCTATTCTTCTTTCAGCACATGAGCCGGATTTATGGATGCTGCACGCAATGCCAGGTAGCCCACACATACTAATGCCAATATCATCTCGGCCGCTCCCGCTGCGGCAAAGGTCCAGATACTGATCTTGGTCTGATAAGGATACGACTGCAGCCACTTGGACATCAACCACCATGAAAGGGGTGTGGCAATAAGAAGGGAAACCATCACCAGGCGGATATACTGCGCGTTAATCATGATATAAATACGGGTAAGGGAAGCACCAAACACTTTGCGTACGCCAATCTCCTTCTTGCGTTGTTCCGCAGAATAAGCCACTAAACCTACCAAACCGATGACCGCAATGGTAATGGATAATCCGGTGAAGATCGAGAATAAGGAACCTAACTGCTGCTCTTCATTATACAAACGTTTCAGTTGTTCATCCAGAAAAAAATACTCGAAGGGGGAATTGTTCACCAGTTGTTTCCAACGCTCTTCCACTTTTGCCAGCAGCTGGTCATTCTGTCCTGTTTGGTATTTTATATTAATCACACGCTCATCACCATACATCTTTGAATGCTGATGAAAGAAAATCAAAGGAGCTATGTTCTGCCTTAACGACTGGAAATGAAAATCCTTTACTACCCCAATTACTTCCTGAGGGCCTACTTCATCGCCCAGGTAAAGTATTTTTTTTCCGATCGATTCTTCCGGGGTCCAGCCTAACTGGCGCGCACTGGTTTCATTGATGATAACGGCATTCACATCCGAGGGTCGATTGATATCAAATGCTCTTCCGGCAGAAAGTGATAACTGCATGGTTTCAAAGAAATAGTCATCGATCTTGTAATGATCCATGGTTATTTTCTTTTCATCGCCCTCGCGCATAAACACATCCTGCATACCGCCACGGATATTCGCAGAAACCGAAGCCGATAGTACCCCTGGATATTTGGCGATTTCATTACGAAAAGATTCCAGCTGGGCTCCTGTTTTGTTTGCATTCGTGATGAGCAATAGATTTTCCTTATTGAAACCGAGGTCTCTTGACCTGAAATACGCTACCTGATCAAACACGATGATCGTTCCTGCCATCAGCGCTATGGATATGGTAAATTGAAATATCACCAGCCCGTTTCGTAATCCGGAGGATGCAAAGCCGGAAGCTATTTTCCCTTTCAGCACCTGCACCGGCTTAAATGCCGTCAGATAAAAGGAAGGGTACAATCCAGCCAGGAAACCAATAACAACGGGTAATCCGATGGTCAATGCAGCAAAGGTACCTGTACTCCATGCCGTCAGCGGAATCTGAATCCCTACCAGTGGCTGAATCAATAGGCGAAGTAATTCCATGATCCCCATTCCAAACAACATCGAGATGGCCGTCAATAAAATATGTTCTATCTGAAACTGAGCAATTAATGAAGAACGATTTAATCCAAGCGTCTTCTTCACTCCCACCTCTTTCGCCCGCTTGGCTCCTCGAGCGGTAGAAAGGTTTACAAAGTTGATGACTGCAATAAGCAGAATAAATAATGCAACGGTGCCCAGAAGATAAACATATTGGATATCGCCCATGGGCCCGATGCGATTACCAATAGGAGCGGTGCCATTAGAAGGAGAACCGGAATACAGATAGATACTCTGCATCGGTTGCAGATACAGTTTCCATGGACCTTTGGTCTTAAGAAACTCATTATAGTCCATACCCAATATCTTGAAGCACGCAGGCGCATGACGGTCGGCAAATGTTTTCAGCTTTTCTTCCAATGCTGCTACATCTGCACCGGGTCTCAACTTCACGTGTGTCACCACTTGCGTCCATATCCAGCTCCATTCAAAGCGCTTTACATTAGGATTGGTCTCCATGGAAAGAAGATAATCAAAACGAAAATGACTATTCAATGGCTGCGTTTCCGTAACACCGGTCACTTCCAATGTACGTCTGCCGTTGGTGCTAAAGGGAGAACCATCACTCAGCCCTGAATCGGCTTCGCCCATCTGGATAAACTTTCCAAGAGCAGGTTCTTTACCAAAAAACTTCCTGGCTACTTCAGCAGAGATCACCACTTTATCTTTTCCGATCAAAGCTGTGGCACGATCGCCTTCTTTCAATTTAAAATCGAAAAATGAAAAGAAATTGGAGTCAGCTGCAAATATACTTCCTTCATTAAAGACCAATAGGTTTTCATTGGGCTCCTGATAAGTGATCGTATTGCCCCCCGGGGTGTTGATGCGCATGACTTCCTCTATCTCCGGAAAATCTTCCGCTAATGCAATGGATACCGCAGGGCCTGTAGAACCAAATACACCCCCATTCGGATCCCAGATGTTCGTCTGATTGATACGGTACTGGCGGTCTACATCCGGATGGAAATTATCGTAGCTCAACTGATGTGATACATACAATATCAGTACCATGCTGGTACCCAATCCCAGCGCAAGACCTATGATCTTGATTAAAGTGTAGTAGCGTTCCCGAAGAAGACTACGAATGGCTGTTTTTAAAAAGTTGGTGAACATATCGTTATTCGTTATTCGTTATTCGTTATTCGTTATTCGTTATTCGTTATTCGTTATTCTAAATACTATTCGGTTCGTAATACCTCTACGGGATTAGAAACTGCTGAGCGGATGGCCCGGTAACTCAC
>JAHEZH010000043.1:0-12585 GCA_023251155.1 Flammeovirgaceae bacterium
ATGTGGTGTCTTTTGAATTTTTTGAGAAGCAGAGATTTGGATTAATAAAAATCCAGCGCGATTCCGACACGGATTTTTCATTCCGTAATGATTCGCATTTTTACTTTCGTAAAATTGACCTGAATACGCTAAGTCTGGGTAAGCCCATTGAGGTGAGCGACTAAGATTCAGGAGCAATAAAGTGATCCTGATGTGATGTAGGAAGAAGTGGCACGCCTATTTACTTAAAGTACTCGGGAAGGTAGATGAATGGTGTTAAAAACTAAGCTGGTTCTGCTCATTGTTGTTGTATGTACTGGATTGCCGTGCAATAAATCATTTGCGCAGAATAAAGCGAAAAATGGACTGAACGTATTTCTTCATCCGGATAAGTTCTACAGGAAATTTTTTCCTCATCTGAAGATCAGTCGCAATCCTCCTGATTCCATGTATATCCGTTCTTACCAGCATCGGTTATCCATTGGTGCGCATGTGCTGTCTCCGGTTATCCTTGTAGATATCAACTCCCGGAAATCAGCAACCAACGGTATTGATCCTTCTCTGAAATTAAGAACCAACCTATCGGATGTGATTGGTTTTTCGGCCAGTTACCGTTTTGTGGCGGTAGGTTTTGCCTATTTGCTAAAGACGCGATGGAATACGCGCGATGATTATGCTGCAAGCCGTTATCGCACGGCTACCATCAAGTACAATAGTGGGGCGAATGCATTTCAATTCAAATATGTCAGAATAAAAGGGTTTACGGATGTGAATCGGTTTAACCGAACGAATGCGCTTACACCTTATATGCCACGGCCTGATATCGTGAGCAAGGAATTTCAGTTCGAGAATATTTATAATTTCAGCTGGAAGAAATATTCCTACCTGGCGCCCCTCACGTTTACACAGCGACAGATTAAAAGCCACGCGGGATTTTTGATAAAAGCGGGGGTGTATTACCATCAGCTTTCCAGCGACACTACCATCATCAGCCAGCGGCAGCAAGAGTACTACGATGACTTCAGCGATATAAAGGTTATCCGTTCGTTATCCCTGCGAGTGGCCCCGGGTATCGGAGGCAATCTGGTGTTTTACGAGCAGATCTATTTATCAATGGCTGTATTCACCTCATTCGATTTTTATAATTACAAATATTTACAAACCGTCGATGAAAAGGTACGAGGCAGGCAAACGGCTGTTTTTTTTCTTGACGGTAAATCCAGTCTGGGCTATCAATCGAGGCGGATGTATGCCGGTGTTCGCTATGAGGCGGAGCGAAGAGTGGGTTCGCTGAGCAGCATTCAGACTAAAATTCTTTATCGTTATCTGGGTATTGAAATGGGATATCGTTTTACTGCTCCTAAAGCCATTAAGAAATTTTATAAAAAGACAATGCCTCCGGGGATGTAAGTGACAATTTGCGTTTATTTGCACTGCTTTTTATGCGATTTGAATTGCAGGGAGGCATCCTGAAAACTACGATTACTGATGAAACATAAAGCCAAATCCCTTCGTCCATTTATTGGTGCCAAAGACTTTGATGTATCGAGAAGTTTTTATCGTGAGCTGGGATTTAAAGAGGTGGTGCTGGGTAACGATATGTCTTTATTTGAAGTGGATGATAAGCTGGGCTTTTACCTGCAGCGTGCGTACGTTAAAGACTGGATCGATAATACGATGCTCTTTCTGGAGGTGGATGATGTCTATCGCTATTGGAATGAATTGAGTGCGCTCAATCTGCCTGCTAAGTATGAGGGCGTACGGCTTGTGCCGGTGCGCGAGATGGATTGGGGAAGGGAATGTTTTATACATGATCCTTCTGGTGTTCTCTGGCACTTTGGTGAGTTTGTATAATACAGGTGTGTTCAGTGGGTAATTTCAGATGCAACCCATGTCACTGCACTGACGTTCTTAGGGTGGACTGTTTATTTATAAACCCCACACTGTTCCAATGAAATGTCTTGTCTCCCTCTTCGTACTTCTTTCTTTCAGTAGTAGTGCTCAACCTGCCGGATATCTGGTTGATCCTCCTAAAGTTGATCACCGCGTGGAACTATTAAGTATTGTGTTTCGCCTTGCTGAAGCGGAAGAGTATAGCGGCACCTCATTCAAGATGTACACCGATCGGATTGAGCGCCACTTCAGGCCTTATCAGGATCATGAGTTGATCCAACTGGTGAAGAAAATAAGAAATGATCATGGAGTAGGATATGATGCCGTCATGAGCATGGCCATCTGTATCGATACACAGTTGAATCCGCTGGTACCGTTTACCGATGAACAGCCCGACAAGCGCTGGGGCAAAAAAAATGCGGAAGCGTTTGTGAAGCAGTTGAAGCAATTCTATAAAGATGCAGCCTGCGAAGCTTTTTTCGAGCAGAACAAAGACCTGTATGCGGAGGTGAGCCAACGGTTTTTACCCGTGTATGAAAAGCTGGATTTGAAATGGTATAGTTCGTTTTATGGTAAAGCACCTTCCGAGAAATTTATCATTGTGAATGGCGTGGGCAACGGGGGTGGTAACTTTGGCCCATCGATTACTTATGCTGACCAGCACCGAGATGTTTACGCCATTATGGGTACCTGGAGCGTGGATGATAAAGGGATGGCGCTATTTGATGTGAGGAACTATTTTCCAACGTTGCTGCATGAGTTTAACCATTCTTTCGTGAATGCCCTGCTTCCTGCCGTGAAGAATGAATTGAAGGCAAGCGGAGAAAAACTGTACGCCGCAGTGAAGGAAGAGATGAAACGGCAGGCGTATGGCAACTGGGAAACAATGCTTAACGAAGCACTTGTACGGGCTGCAGTAATCAAGTACATGAAAGACCATAATTTTGACCGGGAGGAGATCGCAAATGAAGTTAGCCAGCAGATGGACAGAGGCTTTGTGTGGATTAACGAACTGGTGGCGGAACTGGAAAAGTACGATCAGCAACGCAACAGCTACACTACCTTGCAGGCGTACATGCCCCGGCTGGCCGCAGCCTACAAGGAATATGCGGGCAACATTGAAAACTATAGAAAGGAATATGAGCGTAAAAAACCGAAAGTAATAGCAATAGCCGAATTTGAAAATGGCAGTAAAAAAGTAAGCGCGACAATAAAAACCATTACGGTAAAATTTGACCGACCGTTACTGGGCAAAGGAAAATCGATCAGCCTGGGGAAGAAGGGAAGAGATGCCGTACCGAACTTTGGCGAGATTACCTATTCGGAAGATCGTCAGTCTGTTATTATAGAGGTGGATCTGGTGAGTAATAAGGAATATGAATTTGTCTTGACAGGAAGAGCCTTTAAATCTGTAGAATGGATGCCGATGAACGACTATACGATCAGCTTTGAAACCCTGCCATAAACAATGATCACTTAAGTCACTATTCGATTCTGTATTTAACATTCCAGCCCGGAGGTTCTTTTTTTAGTGTTAGCCCAACACATGGTTTGTTAGGTATCAGCTTTGCGCCATAGGGAAGTGTGATCAAGGTAATGAAGGTATTGGCATACATTAGGTATGTTGTAATGAAGTGATGTGCTGCTTATTGTTGTTTTGTTCTTTAATTGCACCCTGCGTATTCCGTTCCTCAACGGTTTAGTGATCACACTTAACCACTGAAACTTACTTTGGAGAGGTTGATAAAAGTCAGTGCGGGTGTGCTTTATTTTTAGTTAGATTTGCTCGCCTTAAGTGGGTAAAGCAACAGACGAAAGAATAGCAGCGCCTATGTACACGTATGACAAGAATCAACTTCAGTCGAAATTAGCTGATTATATCGGGGCACGTGTGCCGGCAGATGCATGGCAATGGCTGCAGGAGAAGGCAACACTGGTTACGAAAGATTCAAAACAGTTTCATATAGCTTTTGCAGCCGCTTCACGCAAGCTGGGGAAACAAGCGGTCGTGCTTACTGCGGAAGAGCAGACTGGACTACAACAAATTCGCAAGCAATTGACGGTAACTGGATGGGCGATAGACAGGCTTTGTCGCGTGTGGCTTCTGCTGCAGTTGAATAGTGAGGATGAAGATAACTATGTGCAGACCATTGAGCGATTGTTCCCGGCGGCAGAGATGAACGAACTGGTCGCGTTGTATTCTGCATTGCCTTTGCTGGCTTATCCGCAGCGGTGGCGCGCCCGTTGTGCCGAAGGTATTCGTAACAATATTGCCGATGTACTCGAAGCCATCATGTGCGATAATCCCTATCCTTCCGAACAACTGGATGAAGCCGCCTGGAATCAACTGGTGTTGAAAGCAATCTTTACAGAGAAGCCGTTGCAGAAGGTGATCGGTTTGATTGAACGATCAAATGAAACCCTGGCGAACTCGCTGACCGATTATGCGCATGAGCGCTGGGCTGCGCATCGCAAGGTATTGCCACTGCTATGGCAATGCGTGGGCCGTTTTATCAATGCTCACAATTTTGCCGACATTCAGCGCATTGCACTGTCTACCGATGCACGAGAGCGCGAAGCCGCTGCGCTGGCTTGTCAGCAAAGCACGTATGCTCCTGCGCAGGAGCTGCTGAAAACCAATACACTGCTTCAACAGCTTGTCAACCGCGGTATTACCTGGCAGGAGATTGCTGAGAAACTGCAACGTAATTCGTGAAAAAAATAGATCATATTTGCAGTGAAGCAAGTGGTGATCGTAACAAAATAGAACAGAAATATGTGTTGTAATGATGATCTTACCGAGAGAGACCTGGAGCCGCGTGTAGAGATACCGCTCTATCTTGAAAATATAAAAGGAATGAAGTTTTTCGATCCGCATGTGCACATGACCTCGCGCACTACGGACGACTATCAGGCCATGGCCGATGCGGGGGTGGTGGCATTGATTGAGCCTGCCTTCTGGCTGGGGCAACCACGCACTGGTGTGGCTACTTTTCAGGATTACTATAGTAGCCTGATCGGGTGGGAGCGCTTTCGTTCTTCACAGTTTGGGATCAAACACTATTGTACCATCGGGCTTAATTCGCGTGAAGCAAATAATGTGGCGCTGGCAGAGCAGGTGATGGAAATATTACCATTATTTATTTATAAAGAAGGAGTAGTTGGTGTTGGTGAAATTGGCTTTGATGACCAGACACCAGCGGAAGAGCGCTTTTACAGAGAACAGCTGTTACTTGCGAAAGAGGCTTCGCTACCCGTGCAGATACATACACCACACCGCGACAAGAAGAAAGGAACGCAACGCAGTATGGACATTGCCATCGACTGTGGTCTAGCCCCTGGAATGGTGATTGTTGATCATAACAACGAAGAGACGGTAGAAGAAGTACTGGACCGTGGATTCTGGGCCGCTTTCACCATCTATCCATTTACTAAAATGGGTAATGAACGTATGGTGGAAGTGGTGAAAAAATATGGTGCCGAACGCATCATGATTAATTCCGCTGCTGACTGGGGAATCAGCGATCCGCTGGCTGTGCCCAAGACCGCTGCATTAATGAAGCAACACGGGATCTCTGATGAAATGATTCAGCTGGTAACGTATAAGAATGCCATCACCGCATTCGCGCAAAGCGGCCAACTGAATGAAAGCGACTTCAATACGGTGCAGCCGATTGATCAAAGTCAGAAGTTTCAGGGCAATACTATTTTACGCGGAGGCCAGCAGCCACGGGTGAATAAAGACTCATTGATTATCAAATAACGTGAAGCGACTGGTTGGATTTCTCAGGCTCACGCGACCGGCCAATATAGTCACGGCTATTGCCGATATACTGGCAGGGGCTACTGTGGCTACCTACATCAGCGGAGCGATTGACTGGCATTCACTTCCCTGGCTGATTATTTCGACTATGGGTTTATACGGAGGCGGTGTCGTATTCAACGATGTGTTTGATGCCGACCTTGATCGGATAGAACGACCGGAGCGTGCGATACCCAGTGGATTGATTTCCGAGAGAGAAGGAGCGCTGCTGGGTGCCGTGTTGTTATTGATCGGTATTGGAGCGGCGGCGGGTGTCTCGCTTTATCCTTCCGGTGTCCTTGCATTGGCAACTGCGGCAGCTGCTTTGGTGTATGACAAATGGAGCAAGCATCATGTGGTGATCGGGCCGGTCAATATGGGTTTGTGTCGTGGATTGAATCTGTTATTAGGCATGAGTATGTGGCCAGGGGCTATTGCTGAATACGGATACATTGCTTTAGTGCCGGTGATCTACATTGGTGCGATTACCATGATCAGCCAGGGCGAAGTGCATGGAGGTAAGAGCAACATCATGTTGCTGGCGGCTTTCTTTTACGTGATCGTGATCAGTGCTATTCTCTACCTTTCGTTTTCGCTGGGCAATGCGATGTATGCGGCTCTTTTTCTATTACTGCTGGCTGCTTTTATTTTTCCGCCCTTGCTTAACGCCTATAAAAATCCGGTGGGTAAAAACATAGGGAAGGCCGTGAAAGCCGGAGTACTGGCATTGATAGTGATGAATGCAGGCTGGGCAGCAGCTTTTGGGGGTATTTACCCTGCATTGACAGTGGTTTTATTGTTGCCCGTATCGCTGTTTCTGGCGCGCCTCTTTGCGGTAACCTGATTCCCTTAAAAATATACATGAACGGGACTTTCCCCTGACTATTCCTGCTAATTTTGGCAGTTATAAAACGGATCAGAAGGAAAGTTGATTATGGATTTTTTGCAGCAGTCGTTCAGTGTAAAGTTTGAGTTTAAAGTATTTTTCACCACGCATCTCTTCAATAAGGATAACCCACTGCTCCAGCAGTTTTTGCAGGTAGAGAAGAAGTCGGATACACCACCCAAAATTTTCGTTGTGCTGGATGAGCAGGTGGTGACGCATCACCCTCATCTTATCACCGCTATTCAATTGTACTTTAAGCAGTTTCCGGCGTTGCACCTGGTGGATGACATGCTGGTGATACCCGGTGGGGAGATTGCCAAAAATGATGAGAAGTTACTTCATCGTATTATTGAAGGAGTAAATACCAATAAGATCGATCGTCATTCTTACCTGATGGCTATTGGTGGTGGTTCCCTATTGGATCTGGCCGGATATGCTGCTGCCATATCGCATCGGGGAATACGACATATCCGTATACCGACTACGGTGCTTTCGCAGAATGACTCCGGGGTAGGTGTGAAGAATGGAGTGAACTACTTCACGAAGAAAAACTTTCTTGGCACGTTTGCTCCGCCTGTAGCCGTGTTTAATGATTATCATTTTCTCACCACCCTGCAGGATGTGGACTGGCGCTCGGGTATATCTGAAGCGATCAAAGTTGCGTTGATCAAAGATGCCGTGTTCTTCCAATGGCTGGTAGACAATGCTTTGTTGCTGGCCAAGCGTGATCTGAAGACGATGCACTACCTGGTGAAGCGCTGTGCGGAACTGCACATGCAGCACATCAGCAGCGGTGATCCCTTTGAACAAGGTTCTGCCCGCCCGCTTGACTTCGGGCACTGGAGCGCACATAAACTGGAGCAACTGGCCCACTTCCATATTCGCCATGGTGAAGCGGTAGCGATAGGCATTGCGCTGGATAGTGTCTATTCTCATCTGAGTGGCAGGCTGAGTAAAGAAGCAGTAGATACCATCATCAATCTGATCCTTACCCTGGGACTGGATATTACCCATCCGTTGCTGGAAGTGAAAGATAATCAGAGCCCGCTGATCAAAGGGCTGGAAGAATTCAGAGAACATTTGGGTGGGAAGCTTACGATTACGCTGCTGAACGGCATAGGCAAAGGTGAAGAAGTACACCAGATGGACGATGCGTTGATACAACAGGCAAGTGAATGGCTGAAGAAAAGAAATGAGGAATTGAAAAGTAAGTAGTGATCATTGATCAGAAGGTGTACGGCGTTCCCCGGCTTACTCATCTATTCCAGGTTTCACTTATACGTAATGAAAGTGAACTTTAGTCTGGATGGCTTATTCGGGAAGTCGCGTGGATCATCGGAGATCAAGGAAGAAGCGAAGTATAGAAAACGGAACTGCAGGAATTAACAAGAAAGAAATGTGGACACCTCACGGTCATCTCACCTATTGTACAAACATACATGCTGGTGAAAGCTGGAAAGATCATTTTGCAGCCTTGCAACATCATCTCCCACAGGTAAAGAAGGCACTTAGCGCTGATCAGCCTTTTGGTATTGGTTTGCGACTATCCCATCAGGCAAGTGTTGAATTGAATCAAGCAGGTGTGTTGAGTGAATTCAAGCGCTGGCTGAGGCAAGAGGATTGCTATGTGTTCACGATGAACGGATTCCCGTATGGAGGATTTCATCATGTGGCAGTAAAAGACCAGGTGCATGCTCCTGACTGGACTACGCAGCAGCGCGTAGATTACACCATTCGATTGTTTGATATTTTGTCTGAACTGCTTCCTGAAAACATGGAAGGAGGAATATCCACCTCACCGCTGTCGTATAAATATTGGCATAAGGCAGAGCAGCAGGTGAACGTTTTTGAACAAACCACACAGCACATCGTTCAGGTCATTGATCACCTGATTAAGATAAAAACAAAAACAGGGCAGCTGCTTCACCTGGATATCGAACCCGAGCCGGATGGTCTACTGGAAAGCGGACCAGAGTTTTTCGATTGGTATGATCGCTACCTGCTGCCCATGGGCATGGCTCATCTGCAGAAACAGTGGGGATATAGCGAGGAAGCATCGGTACAAACAATAAAAGATCACCTGCAATTGTGCTACGATGTGTGTCATTTTGCTGTAGGATATGAAGATCATGCCGAAGTAGTGAAGCAACTGCAGGCGAAGCAAATAAAAGTAGGAAAGATACAGATCAGCGCTGCATTGAAGAGTAGCATGCCTGCTGATCTTTCGCAACGCGAGGATGTTGTGCAGGCGTTTCGTCAGTTCAATGAGGCAACCTACCTGCATCAGGTAGTGGCCCGTCAGCAAGAGGGGACATTGAAACGCTATCCGGATTTGCCGGAGGCATTGAAGCAGGCGGATGATCGCGCTACGCAAGAATGGCGTTCGCATTTTCACGTTCCATTATTTGTAGAAGATTATGGTGTATTGCAATCTACCCAGGAAGATATTCGTAAAGTATTGTCAATACACCGAGCCCAGCCATTTACACAGCACCTGGAAGTAGAGACTTATACCTGGGAGGTATTGCCTGAAGCGTTAAAAGTACCATTGACAGACTCCATTATTCGTGAGGTGGGGTGGGTGAAGGATTATTTGAATACCGTTGACTAAAGAGAAAATCATCATGCAGAAGACCGTTGTTATTGATATCGTGGGATTATCCACCAGTTTGATTGGTGAGCATACGCCTTTTCTAAAACACTATATTCAGAATAAAGCAGTACAGACGATTGCACCCATGTTACCAGCGGTCACCACGTCCGTGCAATCCACTTATGTTACAGGCAAATGGCCAAGTGATCATGGTATAGTAGGTAATGGCTGGTACGATGAAGCCGACAGCGAGATTAAATTCTGGAAGCAATCGAACAAACTGGTGAACGGGGATAAGATCTGGGATAAAGCGAAGCAGGTTGATCCGAAGTTTACCTGTTCTAAAATGTTCTGGTGGTACAATATGTATTCCACTGCCGACTACTCAGTAACGCCACGCCCTAACTATCTGGCGGATGGAAGAAAGATGCCCGACTGCTATTCGCACCCGGCAGGCTTGCGCGATGAGTTACAACGGGAGTTGGGTACGTTTCCATTGTTTCAGTTCTGGGGGCCTGGAGCGAACATCCAATCCACCCAGTGGATTGCCGATGCTTCTGTGTTTACGGATAAAAAATATAATCCAACACTTACCCTTATTTATCTTCCTCATCTGGATTACTGCCTGCAGAAATTCGGACCGGATTTCAGTAAGATCCATAATGAACTGAGAGAGATGGATGAAGTGGTGAAGCAATTGGTAACGCATTACACTCAGGCAGGCGCCCGTATTGTGTTGTTATCAGAATACGGGATCACCAATGTTGACCGCCCCATCTATCTCAACCGTGTATTGCGCGAAAAAGGATTGCTTGGCATCCGCATCGAGCGTGGTCTTGAATTACTGGATGCCGGTGCATCGGCCGCCTTAGCGGTAGCCGATCATCAGATCGCACACGTTTATGTGAATGATAAGACAAAGCGGGCTGAAGTACGGAGCATCCTTGAAAAAGTACCGGGTGTGGAGCTGGTATTGGATCGGGAAGAGCAAAAGAAACATCACATTGATCACGAACGCGCAGGTGATTTTGTAGTGATGGCCGATGCCCGCAGCTGGTTCTGCTATTATTTCTGGCTGGATGATAAGGTAGCGCCTGACTATGCGCGTGTGGTGGACATTCATAAAAAACCAGGCTACGATCCGGTAGAGATGTTCATGACTTCTAAGCTGAGAGCCGCCTATAAACTGTTTCGTAAATTATCAGCGTTGCGCTATGTGATGGACGTGATTCCGCTGGATGCCACCTTGATCAAAGGCTCACATGGAAGAATCAACACCTCAACCGAGTTTCATCCGGTACTGATTACCGATCAGCCTTTGGATAAGAAAGAAGTACAGCCCACAGAAGTGTACGATGTGATCTGGAAGCAGTTGATGGGGAATTGAAATGAACCGCAAGGAGCAGAGCTAAATAGCATGCAACAGGAACGATATCTTTTTGAAGCGAAAGCGTTTGCTGTTTCTGATAAGGGAATTCACTTATTCAGGAACAAATTTAACTATGAAACGATTCCATTTGAAGATGTTTCCAGATTAACCATAGGAAGGGGTAGAGGAGTAAATAACTGGATTATTCTGTTCATCATAGGGATGGGTCTTCTTGGTTTTGCTATTTACTATTCAGTAGGAATGTTTGGTGTCATTAATCACGGTGAAGTGCGTGTGATTTATGTTGAAGAGATTGTAGTACCCGTATTGCCTTTTCTTATCGGTGCCTACTTTATATATGCTTCTCTTAAAAATGAATTAATGCTTACCGTTAGCACGATCCAATCAAATGTGAAAAGACTTCCGTTGGGTGAACTGATTGAAAATAGGGATGCCTTTCAACGCTGGCTAGTGGATAAGTGTGGATCCAAGGTAGATATAGAAAGATGAGTTTTCCATAACTCGCTCGCATGATCGTAATGGGGTACACGTTTGGAATGAATGAACACCTGTTCTTTGTTAGTAATGACAAAGTAATATCAAAACGTCAGCTACAATAGCAAGAAGCAGGTTGAGCAGGAGAGCGGAAGAGGTGAAGTTTGCGTGAAAAAATGGTATGCACATCACTTCACAACCGGCTATTCTTTATTTCGGTACACCAGTAGTACTGGTCAGTACAGTCAATGAAAATGAAACGTATAATCTTGCACCGATCTCTTCTGTCTTCTGGCTAGGATGGAGATGTGTGATAGGCATGGGTGCCGCTTCCAAAACAGTAGAGAACCTGAGGCGTACGAAGCAATGCGTGTTGAATTTGCCTTCTGTGAATGAAGTAGCAGCGGTCGATCGTCTGGCATTAACCACCGGATCAGATCCTGTACCGGAGCCGAAACGGCGAAGAGGTTATCGAACAGAGAAAGATAAATTTGCATTAGCAGGATTTACTCCCCGGTTATCCGATCAGGTGGCACCGCCTCGCGTGGAAGAATGTTCCGTGCAACTGGAAGCGGAAATGGTAGTGATTCATCAGGTAGCGGAGGAGGACGAAAAGAGCCGCGGGCGTATTGTAACGATTGAGCTGAAGATCGTGCGCGTACATCTCGATGAGACGATCCTGGTCGAAGGAGATCCTGACCGGATTGATCCTGATAAATGGCGACCGCTCATGATGAGTTTTCAGAAGTTCTATGGCCTGGGAGAACAGGTGCATGCATCCACATTGTCGCAGATACCCGAGCACCTGTACAAGTAGTAAGCGATCATTCTTAGTATAGATAACTACGCCGGACGTAAGGCTTGTATCTTCGCATACAAAGTCTGTATAGAAAGAAGTTGACAGCCGGCATGGTTAAAATAATCGCCACCCAGAGCGATTTATTGGCTCGTCTGCTTACTCTAAACAAATCGTGAACTAAAGCCAGTGCACTTACAAGATGAGCAACCAATAACGAGACTATAATAGTGTGGAAGAGTACGTGTGCCGGGTAATGCACCAGTATCCAGCTGGCGGTTTTTTGCGTAGCTAACCCCAATGCCGCCCCGGTACTCACGAAGGCAATCTTGTCGGGATGCCAGTGGAAGATGAGATTTTTCGATACTAAGCGTAAAGACTGGTACATGATAACGAGATTAAAGTCGCCAACATGTACTTGAAATAACATGCCATCTGTATTTAAATCGATTGCGGTCAGCTTAAACCATGTAAGAAATGTGCCATTTTTCCCAATTTGGAATTGCTTTTCTGCTTTCGGGATGTTTGTACAGGAATGGTTGCTACTGTGCAAAAAGAGAAGTAGTGATGTGGGTGCCTTTCAATAAGACAGGTCAGGGGAATCGTGCTCGGATCCCGTCAAACAAACAAATTGATCAGCATCACTCCGGCCAGTCCACCTACAGCGACAATGGTTTCCATCATTGACCACGAGCGGATGGTTTGCCGGATGCTGAGTTGAAAGTATTCTTTGAATAGCCAGAAGCCTGCATCGTTGACATGCGAGAACATG
>JAHEZH010000043.1:12595-40543 GCA_023251155.1 Flammeovirgaceae bacterium
GGCTACCTGCACCAATCGACAATACCATCAGGTTGGGATTTACTTCCGGCCAACCTGCCATCAATGGAGCGATGATGCCGGAGGTAGTTAAACCCGCTACGGTAGCAGAGCCTACGCACACACGAATCACCGAAGCCATCAGCCAACCCAGAATGAGTGGATGTATGGGCATGCCATTCAGCAGCGCTGCTATGTCTTTGCTGGTGCCACTGTCATTTAATATCTGCTTGAGTGCACCGGCTCCACCCATGATCAATACAATCATGCCTACATCTTTCACGGCATCGCCATAGATGTCCATTACTTTCTTCATGTTCATCCCCTGGCGCAGGCCAAGTGTGTACGTCACGATCACTAAACTGATAATCATCACAACGGATGAATTACCCAGAAATTCAACTATGTTTTTCCAGGGTCCTTCTTCGGTGACAAAATTTCCCGCCAGTGCGGTTAGGGCAAGTAATAAAACCGGCAGTAACGAAGAGAACATGCTTATTCCCAGCCCGGGAAGTTGTGTATCCGGGATGGCTGCCGACTGAAATTTTTTATTGTCAGGAGTGATGATGTCTTTTAATGTTCGGGAGAAAACAAGTCCGGCCAATATCACCGTGGGGAAGCCGATTAAGATACCGTAATAAAGGGTGGTGCCCATGCTGGCATTCAGCTGTTTTACCAAACCCGTAGGTGAGGGATGAGGCGGAAGAAAGCCATGCGTTACCGAAAGTGCGGCAAGTATCGGCAGCCCGATATATACAGCAGGCAGTTTATAACGATACGCCACCGAGAAGATTAGAGGCATGACCAGTACAAAGCCTACGTTATAAAACAGTGGAATACCAATGATGAAGCCGGTAACCATGAGCGCCCATTGAATGTAACGTTCACCAAATAGTTTCATCAGGCCGGATGCAATCTGCTGGGCTGCGCCACTATCGGCTGCCAGTTTACCCAGCATGGCTCCGCAAATGACCACGATCACCAGTGAGGCCAGCATATCACCCAATCCCTTTTCGACCGAGGCAGGAATCTTAGCCGGATCCATGCCTAACAGGAACCCGGCAACAACAGAGATGATGAGGAAAGCGAGGAATGCATTAACCTTCAACTGGCTGATAAGCAGAATGAGTAAGGCAATGCAGAGAAGTACAATGAGGATGGACATGTACCCGTCAGTAGATTAAAACTTGTCAGGGATTTGCACGATGCGCACCACCACTTCATGCGGATCGCCATCTTTATCCAGCAAATTGAATTTCACCATCGGGTTGTCGCGTTGAATATTGCTTTCTACGTGAATGATCTCGTTGCCCTGCAGGTGCTTTTGTATTTCTTTCTGAAGAATATACAGTGCGTTGGCAAAGTCTACTTCAATGGGACTAGGATTGTAGGCAGGGGTTTTCATGAGGTCCGTTAAAAGTTAATAGTTAAAAAGGTAGTAGTTAAAAGTATCCGGATCAATTCATCAATCGTAAACCTTTTGTATGTACGATTCGAACCCATCACTTATAACTAAATCACCACCGGATCAAAGCAGAGGCCCACGTGAACCCGCTACCGAATGCGGCTAAACAAATTACGTCATTTTCTTTGATTCTTCCTTCCGCCCATGCCTCGCTCAATGCAATCGGTATGGAGGCCGCTGTCGTATTGCCGTAGCGCATAATATTGTTATACACCTGGTCATCGCGCAAAGCCAGTTTCTCCTGTATGTATTGACTGATGCGAAGATTTGCCTGGTGGGGCACCAGCAGGTCGATGTCTTCCTTCTGCATGTGGTTGGCGGCCAGCGCCTCGTTGATTACTTCCATGAAGCGGACCACCGCATGCTTGAATACCTGGTTGCCATTCATGTGCACTTTGAAGCCGGAAGTATCGAGAAATTGCTCGGGCTGTCTTTCTTTATGTGGGCGGCTGCTACCCGGGTCTTTCACAAACAGCTCTTCGGCAAAGCGGCCATCGGAATGCAGGTGTGTTGAAAGTATCGCGGACTTGGTAGTAGATGGCTGAAGCACCACGGCTCCCGCACCATCACCAAAGATTACAGCCGTATTACGACCTCGTGTAGAGATGTCCAAAGCAGTAGATTGAATCTCGGCACCGACTACCAATATGGTTTTGTACATGCCGGTTTTGATGAACTGATCAGCAATGGATAAGGCGTAAATAAAACCGGAGCACGCGTTTTTCACGTCCAGGGCACCGATACTTTCCAGACCTAACTCACGCTGCAGCAATACACCGGAACCGGGGAAATAATAATCGGAAGTGATGGTAGCGAATACGATAAACTCCACATCTTTCTCCGTAAGCCCCGCCCGTTGCAGTGCCATGCGCGAGGCTTTGGCGGCCATATTTGCCACGGTATCCTTTTCCGGATCCATCCATCGTCTTTCTTTGATACCGGTGCGCTCGGTGATCCAGGCATCGTTGGTATCGATGATGGTGGAGAGGTATTCGTTAGTGATTACAGTTTCCGGTACGTGGTGGCCTACGCCTACAATTTTAGAAGAGTGCATCCGATTGAAAATTAGCTATCGGGGTAAAGTTAAGTAAATGTTATTGAATGACTAATACCTGTTAGGGATTTCGGATCAGCAGCAAATTGACTGAATAACGAGTACAACAAAGGAATTTAATCCGATCATCACGTTTCAATCATCTGCCGATCGCCTTCATTCATTATTTTTGAGATTAACTTATGAGCAAACGGATCATGAAGGGGCGAACGCTGGTGATTGGAGATATCCATGGAGGACTGCTTGCATTGAAACAGGTACTGGAGCGGGCAGAGGTAACACAAAAAGATAAACTGATTTTTCTGGGTGACTATGTCGATGGCTGGAGCGAATCGGCCGGAGTGATTGAGATGATCATGCAACTGGAAAAAAAGAACGAGTGCGTTTTTATCATTGGCAATCACGATCAATGGTGCCTGGAGTGGCTGCTTACGAATGAAATGAATGAGACGGGCTATCTGCATGGCGGCAAAGCCACCATGCAGAGCTATGAAGGCATGAGTGTGAGTCGCAAGAACAAGCACCTGCGTTTTTTCAGAAGTATGAAGCGCTACGTGATTGATAAACAGAACCGCTTGTTTGTACACGCCGGCTTTGCATCCATGCACGGCCCGCACCGCGATGATGCACTTACTCCGTTGTGGGATCGCACCTTGTGGGAAATGGCAGTAGCGATGGACCGGAACCTGGATCATGGGTCGCTATTCTTTCCCAAACGATTAAAATTATATACTGAGATCTACATCGGTCATACGCCTACGACCAACTACGGTATCACTGTGCCCATGCAGGTGCATACCCTTTGGAATACCGACACCGGTGCCGCCTTTGGTGATCGGCTCACCATCCTGGATGTCGATTCAAAGAAATACTGGCAGAGTGATCCGTTGAACGTATTGTATCCGGATGAGCCGGGGAGGAAGAGGTAGGTGACAAACGGATGATGCATTCGCTCCTCCTGTACATACCGGATTGATACCGGAAACTCCTGTGAAGATTTGCGGAAGAAAAATCCATAACCAGGCCTGGACCTTTCATGGAAAATAAAGTTGTACTGTCCACAGCAGGGCCGTGGCCAGTACAACTTCATTACTTCTTGCTTACCACGATCTTCGTATTGTCATCCGAATGCCGGTCGATAAGTTTATGCATGGGATCAATACCCGCCTTGCGGGGCTTATCTTTGACCATGATCTTGAAGGTGTTTTCTTTCTTCGTGATCTTGTGTTTTTTCAGATATACAAGACTGTCCTTGCTGGCTTTTGTCTTGGTATATATTCCGATGTCAATCCAGTCATTCAGCGGTAGATTGGTTTCAGTACCGGTGCTATCCGCACGTAGTTTTTCTGATGACACCTTCAGTGTTACTTCAAATTTGTCTTTAGCCAGTTCTCTGGAAGAAACGGAATCCGTTTTGTTTTCAAACAAGGTAATGGTTTCAAACATATCGTGAATGAGGTATTGCAAACTATCCGGAGTGGCTTTTTTTATGTGCTTCAACAGATCGGCCGAGGTAGGATAGGGAGCATCTTTAAACCGCCACTCTTTATTGTATCTGCGGAAAGCCGCATTCACACTATCTTCACCAATGTAATCCTGCAAGGCGTAGAAGATCAGTGAGGCTTTCTGGTAATGAATGTATCCCTGACCTTCCACCAGTTCCAGGGGCTGTTCTTTTTTGCGCTCGAAGGCACGGCCACGCAGGTAGCGGTCCAGCTCGTATTTCAGGTAGCGTTCCATCATTTCAGGAGCGAACTTGTGCTTCAATACCATGAGGGCAGCGTATTGCGACATGCTTTCAGATAACATGGCATTCCCTTTCACACCCGCTTCCATCACCTGGTGACCCCACCATTGATGGGCCATTTCGTGAGCGGTTACATAATACACATAATCAATGTCTTTTTCAGGATCATCCACTTTGGCAATGAACCCGATGCCTTCAGAAAATGGAATGGTATTAGCAAACGACTGAGCAAACGAGGAATAGCGGGGAAACTCCATGATGCGTGCCTGACGGTATTGGTACGGACTGAAGTTATTGGTGTAATACGTCAGCGCATCTTTCATTCCCTGCATCATCTTATCCAGATTGTATTCATGGCCCGGATGATAGTAGATTTCGAGATTCACCTCATTCCACTTATCGCGTTTCACGGCATAGCGAGCTGACACGATGGAGTAGAAGTTGCACATCGGCGCATCCATCTTGTAATGAAAGAACTTGCGATCACCTTCTTTCCATTCTTTCTGCAAATAGCCGGGGGCGATAGCAATCTGATCACCGGCTGTACTCACTACCATTTCAAAACGGATGTGATCAGCATCATCGCCAAACAGACTCTGCTGAAGACCGCGAGGATCATTACGTTCCAGCATACGTTCTTTAGGTTTCATCTTGCGTTTCTTGCGCTCATCATCATCGCCCAGTTCAAAATTTTCGTTATACCCCAGGCTGGGGAAGAATTGATTATTGAAGAATGTGCCATTAAACACAATACTTGAATTGCCGCCACCTTGCTGAAATCCCTTGGTGAGAAAGGACGTTTTGAAACTCATCTTCACACTGTCACCAGCAGCAAGCGGCTGGGCCAGTTCATACACAAAGTAGTTAAAGTCCTCGTGCTTTTCTTTTATGGTCGCTTCTCTGTCAAACTTCAGGTAGCCGATAGTGATATTATCATCCGGACTGTTTTGTATGTGAATGTCCTGAATGGGTGAGTTTGTTTTATTCTTCAGCCAGAAATATCCTTCCGCCGTGAAGTTGCGATCATAAGGGTAAATGTCCACTTTCAGATTTGCTTCCGTGATTTTAGGCTGAGCGATGAATTCGTACTTCTTTAATGTCTTTTCATATTCTTCCTGCTGATCTTCCTGATCGTCTGATTTTGTAAACGTGTTTAGCACGGTTGTGTTGTAGTAGATATAAGCTCCCGCAAAGATGAATACACTGAATGTCGTGATCATGAAGATGACCATCGCACGGTTAAGACGCAGTTTGCCTGCTTTCCACCGCATGTTCATTACAGCTTCTGATCCTCTCACCGAAAAAACTACCGCAACAGAGAACAGGATAATGGAGAATGCAAACCAATACAGCTGGTACCAGTTGAACGGAGTAACATAGTGGCCATAGGCATTCATATCTGAAAATGTACCTAGTCCACCGCTGGCAAAGCGCCACAGGTTGTGTTCCAGGCCAAGCTGACCTAATACACTCCGGAGGATAAAGAAGACAATGCAAAGTGCGAAGCCCAGAAACTTATTGTTTACCAATACCTGTATGAAGATGGCGAGCAAGGTGTACAAGGCCAGGAAGGCAAGCGTGCCCGTATATAATGATCTGAAGTAAAGTGCCAGTTCAAATTTGAAATAGCCATAGGAGACCTGGATGATTATTCCGCAGAAAATAAGCACCAGGATCAGGAGAACGTAAATGATTATGAGGCCGGTGAACTTGGAAACGAGCCCAATAAAGCTTGGCATTGGCATGGCATCGTTGATGAGGTTGAATTTGACTTCACGCTCTTTCCATACCAGCTCACCGGAGTAGAAAATGGCAATGATGAGAAAGAACAATGTAAAACCCCCCAGCAGTTCAATGACGGAGTAAGTTGTAGGGTAGGAGTTGGTGCCGTATAGCTGATTGAGCTGTGTGGCACTGAGGAACAGGAATAACATTCCTACAATGACAATGGCCAGGAAAGGAATTTCCTTGATTACCATTTTGAAATAGAAAACAGAAAGCTGAATAAACTGACGGATATGTGTATTTAGATTGATCACCTGTTTCACTGCTGGAATAACCACGGCATCTGGCTGGACAATTCCCTTTACGGGAACAGCTTTTCGTTTGATGAGTGAGTTGCGGACTACATTAAATGAGAAGCCATAATACGTACCTATCAATGCAGCCACGGCAACACCCATCCAGATGAGACGGTTGTAAAGCATTACACCTTCCAGAGGCACCAGCAATGTATTTTTCTCCGATGGTGTCCAGTATTGGGTGATAAAATCAAACGTACGTGATCCAAACGGATCAAGTAGTGCGGCCATTTCTTTTGATTCGAGATTGCCAAGGAATGTATCGGCAAGACTGGAGAGTACGAGTAGAACAATCCCTTGTGTGTAAATAACAATGGTTTTTCTGCCTAGTGCACCGCTCATAAAGAAGAGCGAACCCATGATGAAAAGATTGCTCACCGTGTAAAAAAGAAAGGGCTGGAAAAAATGCCATGCGTGGAAAGGAAGCATCTCTTTTTCTTTCCAGTCCGTTTCCCACGGAACTACTTTGCCAAGTGAATAGCCGGTCATCAATCCCATCCAGATACCACTGAAGATGAGGATAAGCACAATAAATGATCCACCAAAGCGTCCCAACAGATAGTCGATCTTCTTCATTGGCGTACTGAACAGGATCGCTTCCGTATTATGATCAAAATCCCTGACGATGGCCACACCCATAATGGCTGAGGCAATCATCATCAGTACATACGACAAGGCCATGGTGAGGCCGGAGATAACGAAGGGTGAGTTGGGTTTGATTTGGCCGATGGCACCACCCACTGACACCAGCGGACTGGCTACAATCGCGAAGCTCATCAGAAACACAATACCAAAGTAGATATAGTTGGCCGCCCTGTTCTTACGGTAGCTTAGTTCAAAACGGAATATTTCTTTTAACATGATTATTCTGGTTAATAGTTAAAGGATGAATAGTTAATAGTGGAGTAGAATCACTAGTAACTTTTAACTGTTAACGGCCGTTTGCTGAGAACCGAAAATATGAGTGAAGTACACATCTTCGAGGTCAGCAGCTACTCTTTCGAAGGAAGCATCCGGGCTCTGATCGCTTAGCACACTGATCTCCGGCCGTCCGGCAATAAGACGTTCGGAAATGATATTGAAATTCTTTCTGTACTCTTCCAACTCTGCTTTGGTGATGCGCTTTTTCCAAACTTTGCCTTCGACTTCGGCAATGGCATCGAGCGGGCTTCCCTTATACAATACCTGGCCTTTGTTGATAATGGCCATATCGGTACATAGTTCTTTCACATCTTCTACAATGTGGGTAGAGAGGATAACGATGGTGTTTTCTCCCAGTTCGGATAATAGATTTAAAAAGCGATTGCGCTCAGCCGGATCAAGACCTGCAGTGGGTTCATCTACGATGATGAGTTTGGGATTGGCCAGCAGTGCCTGTGCAATACCGAAGCGTTGCTTCATCCCACCGGAATATCCTCCCAGGTTTTTCTCACGGGCCGCCCACAGGTTGGTCTTATGAAGCAATGCTTCCACTACTGCTTTGCGTTCCTTTTTATCGGTGATGCCCTTTAACACGGCCAGATGATTCAGTAGGGTTACGGCATCGATTTTGGGATAAACACCAAATTCCTGAGGCAGGTAGCCCAGTGTTTTTCTTACTTCTTCTTTCTGTGTCAGCACATTGATGTCGCCCAGCATGATGCTACCGCTGTCTGCTTCCTGCAGGGTAGATATGGTACGCATGAGTGAAGATTTTCCAGCTCCATTAGGGCCAAGAAGTCCAAACATGCCCTGGTTAATGGTGAGTGAAATGTCTTTGAGTGCCTGTACACCGTTGGAGTAGGTTTTGTTCAGGTCTTTGATAATTAACTGCATAAATGGCTGACCGGTTAAAGTAGGTTAAATACCAGGGGATATTGGTTTCAGAAAAATAATGAAATGGATGACTTTAAAGAAGTGTTCTTCCTTAAAAAGAGATCAAAGAGATAAAATCGTATTCAATACTATTATCTCTGAATAAAATGCCATGGGCGAAGCGAGTAACTTCTATCTTCCCGAAAAGATGATGCCTAAAGCAAATTCAAATCCGGTGAAGTCGATTTTAGCATCGGCAAAGTCGATGGGTAATGTTTCGTTGGTGCCATTGAGTGTGCCTCCCGTGTACGTACCTTTCAATGGAAATTTGGCCTGACCTACCATATAGTTGGATTCGATAGAGATACCAAACTGACGGGTTACATTGAAAGTAAATTCCGCTCCGAAGTGATATCCATAACCGGGATTATTCGTATACGTGACATCGGCATTGGCTACATCCCAGCCCTGGTATTTTCGTAAGGCCCGGTCGAGATTACCATAATTGATTTTCTGACTGAAACCATAGAACGCAAACCCACCGCCTTTGATATCGAACTCTGCCTGCTTGCCTTTAAACTGAATCACCAGTTCGGCAGGCACAAGAATGGTAAAGTTGGGCCCAACCATGGCATCTTTTGTTGCGAAGGGCATGTCCTTTACATTCAGGCCTGACATGCGATAGAGTGAAGCGCCTGTTTCCAACGCAATGTATTTATTCAGATCCACTCCTAATCCCCGGATAGAAAACGGACTGATGGGGGTTGAGAAGTAGCCATTCTTGGGAATGAAATAGGAAAAAGAAAGACCCATGCTTTGTGCGCTGGCTGCAGCCGATACCATCACAAGCAACGAAAGGAGTGTTAATTTCTTCATCTATCTTTTATTATAGTCCGTGAATAACGATTGCATGTAGGCTTCGCCCCATTTCTTTTCAGAATCAGCGCCTGCTTGCTTGATGTAATTTTTGTAATCAAAATCATAAATGAATTCATTCTTTGGGTCGATGTATCCGAATCCGTTATGAAAAATATAAACAGCAAAAGGATGCACATCGCCTGCAAATAAATTCTTTCCATAAGGGAAAGGGGTGGGTGAGTTACTTACTTGTTTTAACAGTGTAGTACCAATATCCACCTGGCTGCCGATGGTATGAATGACGGTATCTTTTTTTGCTAAGGCGCCTCCCAGTAGCAGAAGGGGGGTGTGGAAGCGTTCTTTCTCTTTCAGTTCCTCCTGATCGGGAAAGCGATGACCATGATCGGCTGTAATGACAATTAACGTGTTGTTCCACCACGGTTTTGTTTTGGCTTGCCGGATGAATTCACCCAGACTGGCATCGGTATAGCGGCAGGCATTTAAAAATAAGGAAGCTTCATCGTTGCCTTCTATGTAGCGTGGATGGGTAGGTACATCAAAGGGCTCGTGGCTGCTGAGTGTTAATAATGTTTTGAAGAACGGAGACGCAGCGGAATCACATTCCGATAACAGGCGATCAAATACAATATGATCATGCACTCCCCATTTGGAATTATTCAACTCGCCTGGAAAGTCACTGTCTTCCGTGATGTGACTAAAGCCAGCCATGGTGAGATACGATTCCATATTGGCAAAGCCAATATCACCACCATATACGAAGGAAGTATGGTATCCTTGCTTATCTAACTCACGCGATAAGAAAGGAAGCGATTGGGTCTTCTCCGGGAACTTGATGATGGAAGTTCTTGGTTGTGCAGGATAACTGCTTAACAGGGCTACTAAGCCTTTATCGGTACGGTCACCGCTGGCATAAAAGTGGTCGAACAATATACCTTCTTTAACCAGCGCGTTGATGTGGGGGGTGATGCCTGCCTTTCCTCCCAGCGGTTCGATGATTTTGGAAGTAAAACTTTCCAGAATAATGAACAGGATATTGGGTTTCTCCTGATTGATTATGTTAAGATTAGCCCCCTCCGTTTTTGTCATCTGAGCCAGTAGCTGAGGTGCTTCTTCCGGTGAGTAAAACCCATTGGGATAGAGTGCCTTGCCTGTGCTGGAGATGCTTCTGAAAAAATTCCAGACTACGTTGATGCCCGAATGATTGGCAAATGCATTGGTCTTATGAAAATACACCACCCCGGTATTGAGTGGGGCCACGCTGAAACTGCTGCGTATGGGTATAAATAATAGTCCGGAAATAGCAAGTAATACGACCGACCATTTTGCCGAGATCCTTTTTAAAGGATAGAAATGCGGATAGATGAATTTGCAGAACACCCAAAGAGAAAGAGAAAAGAGCAGTACGAAAAGGCTGGAAAGTGTAATGACTACTCCTGCACTGACACTGCCTGCCCCCTCAGACCCCAGGTACATCAAGGGAGTGGCATCCATACGAAAACCCCAGTGCTTATACAGCTCCAGGTCGCCCACTATAATCAACGATGACATAATGAGCAGAAATAAGGTAATGATCAATTGCGTTATGCGCAGGCTTTTGCTTGTCCAGAGGACGGAAGCAGTAAGCAATAGTCCGGTAAGGATAGACCAGTAACCAGCCATCGCGGCATCCATGCGCAGGCCCAGTAAAAGAATCGTTCCGGTTTCTTTTAAACTGAGGTGAGAGGACTTATCGAGATGATAGATTAAAAAGAGAATGCGGCTTACTTCGAAATAAGCTACCCAGAAAAAATAGACCCGCAGGAAGAGTAGAATTCTGTCCTTCATTTGCCGCGAAGATACAGAAGAAACGAATTGTTTTAAGGCCGATTTATAGCGAAGGAGGAGGTCGATTTTCAGTATCCGGATCGTGCTTACTCCATTTCCTGAAAAGGAACAGGCAAGGGTAATAGATGAGGATAAAAACCGGAACGGAGATGAGCAGCCAGGCACCAATACCGGCACTGATAGAGCGCCCTGATTCATGGAGCAGGTGCCAGAAATCGTTTTTGAAAAGAGTGATGAGCTCTTCTTGTGTATAGGCAAAGGGCTTTAAGCCAAAGAGGTAGATGCCTGCTTGTATAAATGGGAGAATGAGCAGCACCTGCAATGCAGTAACTAAATAATTGACAAGCTGGAGGATAGCAATATTTAATCGCAACAGGATAGCAATGCCAAGGCAAAGCAAAGTTGTTGTTCCCAGTATAGGAAAGATGCCGACCACCACACCGATAGCACAGGTGGCCGCCAGTTTATGAGGCGTTGTTCCCTGTTTCAGTGCCTGGCTGAGTGTAGCTAAGATACTTTTCCTGCCGGTTTTCATCGATATGAAATATACGTATTCATCAGGCACGGCAGTTTGTCAAATCATCATCTTTCATTTAATTCAACCACCGGAATAATGATTTTGCCATGCGATTTAAAAAATAAGTATCATTGAATCTCAATAATCCCCACGACATGAAATTGATATTGTACACTTTCTTCGGTGTTTTTCTGATGATGACGGCCTGTACTTCCAAAAAGCAGCCGGCCGATATGGTGATCTTGGGAGGCCGCATTTATACCGCTAATGAACAGCAGGCCACGGTGGAAGCAGTAGCCATCAAGGGAGACACGATCGCCTTTGCGGGAACGGAAAAGGAAGTGCGGGAGTGGATGGGTGACCATACCGAAGTAATCGACCTGAAAGGTAAAACCATGACTCCGGGCTTTATCGAATCACATGGTCATATTATGGGACTGGGGTATAACGAACTGCAACTGGACCTGATGGATGTCAAAAGTTTTGAGGAGATCGTTGCCGAAGTGAAAGCGGCGGTAGCCAAAGCAGAACCCGGTCAATGGATTATTGGCCGTGGGTGGCACCAGGACAAGTGGGATACCAAACCAGAGGTGATGGTGAAGGGATTTCCTGTGCATCAGTTGCTGAGCGAAGTATCTCCCAACAACCCGGTGTTTCTTCGTCACGCCAGTGGCCACGCAGGCTTTGCCAATGCGAAGGCCATGCAACTGGCCGGAGTGAATCAATTGTCGATAGAGAAGTTAGGAAAAGAGATTGGAGAAGGTGGTGAGATCATTCGGGATCCGCTGGGCAATCCCACAGGGCTGTTCAATGAACGTGCTCAGGGGTTAATATCTCAATACATTCCGGATAACACAGCAGAGAGCGATGCGCAGGCATTGGAACTAGCCATTGCGGCCTGCTCACGAAATGGCATCACCAGCTTTCATGATGCCGGGGCTTCTCGTGAAAACATTGCTTTGTTTGAAAAATTCAAAGCTGAAGGCAAACTCAATGCAAGATTGTATGTCATGATCACCGGCTTTGATCGTGACCTGATCAATGAGTGGTATAAGAAAGGCCCGGAGATTGATGCCACCCACCGCTTAACCATTCGGTCGATCAAACTCAATTGTGATGGAGCGCTGGGTTCACGGGGAGCGTGGTTACTCGCCCCTTACACAGACCGTCCTGATTTTTCGGGTATGGCCACATTACCGATGGATACGGTAATGAAAACTTCACGTGAAGCATTGATACATGGATTTCAGGTGTGCGCTCATGCCATCGGTGATCGTGCCAACCGGGAAATCCTGGATCGCTATGAAATGGCGTTTAAAGCGAACCCGGATAAGGCAGGCAACGCCCGCTATCGTATTGAGCACGCCCAGCATATCGATCCTGCTGACATTCCACGCTTTGGTAAGCTGGGTGTGATTGCAGCCGTACAAGCCATTCACATGTCGTCCGACAGGCCGTGGGCCATTGATCGTCTGGGTGAAAAACGAATCAGGGAAGGCGCTTATATGTGGCAGTCATTATTGAAGAGCGGAGCGAAAGTCATCAATGGTACGGATGTGCCTGTGGAGCCCATCAATCCCATTGCCAGCTTCTTTGCCGCTGTTACACGCCAAACCTTGAAAGGCCAGCCGGAAGGTGGTTATGAGCCAGCTGAAAAGATGACACGTGACCAGGCATTGAAGTCGTATACACTGGATGCTGCGTATGGAGAGTTTGAAGAAAAAAACAAAGGCTCTATCGAGCCAGGTAAGCTTGCTGATTTTACCATCTTCAGCAAAGACATTATGAAGGTGCCGGATAACGAAATTTTATCGGCCGAAGTAGCGATGACTATAGTGGGTGGTAAAGTGGTGTATAAGAAATAAATCAATGGTTGTTTCGGATGGTGATGAGCTTCTCTCCATGGATGGGCTTTCCTGAAGAAGTTACCCCTTCGATAACAATACGGTAGGTGGTGGGAAGATCCGCCGAGAAAAAAGAAACGGATAGCATTTTTTCCTGACCTGTTTTAATCTCGGGATTCCAATAGATGACTGACCGATAATCCTTGGTTTGGGGATCGTTTGTTTTATGATAATCAGGAAATACGTGTGGGGTATAATGGCTAAAACGATTACTCTTCAATGGCTTTACGCTAGTCTTATCAAAAGAAGCAGGCTTGGCATCCATTGCGCCTCCTTTTCGTGTGGTGATAATAATCACCCCATTTCCGCCCCTTGCCCCGAAAGCGGCACCTGATCCATACTTCAAAACATCGATGTGTTGAATGTCATTTGGACTCATTAATGAAATTCTTTCCGCTGCAGTCTGATCGTCATTGGTTTGATTGATCACCAGTCCATCAATAACCAGCATTGGTTCACTGAAGGAAGAAGTTCCCAGTCCGTTTGCACCAAATGAAAGGTGTTTTCTGAGTAATCCGTTTCCATCTTTTAAAATAATCACACGTAATCCCGGTGCTTTTGATTGAAGCGATAACAGTACGTCCGGAGTATTGGAGTTTCTCAGCCAATCTCCGCTCATTGTGAAATCGGGCGTTCCATATGGTTTTACTTCCGTACTCTCGTTTATGCGCCTGTCTTTGATCGTGACTTCTGCAAGCAGGCGTGCCGGTTGTAGCTCATTCAATTGCAGATGTGAGCGGTGGGTGTCGTGTGATTTGATCAATGTCAGTTTTAGTGGCTCAGCATGAAGGAAAGGTGCTACAGCTCTTGTCGTATCAAAATGAACTTCTCCGTTTTTGTTTCCTTTAATGGCTTTTGCCTGATAGGTGATCATAGCACTGTCATAAAGAATTAGATTGGGTATGGAGAACCGGCCTTCTTTTTCAGTGAGGATGGAAAATAAATCGTGCGGATACTCCTGGATAAAAGTTAAAATTCCCTGCGTTCCTTTTTTTTTCTCATTGAAGAATTGCCCGGTGATCGTAAGGCCTTGTTCGATATTGTATTTTAGCGGTGGTAGGGAATCTGTTTGGGTGATTGTCTTTATGGGAAAGGCACTAAGTATAGTAGGCTCGTCTTTTAAAGGTGTTACTTGCTGCGTATCAGTTACCCCTACGGAGAGATTAGCCGCTTCCGCATAGCCATAGAAATCTTCCACAGAAATAGATAACGTGATTTGTTCGCGTGTTGCATACGCTTCCTTGTCGGTTTCCAGTTTCAGCGCTTCACTGTTTGTTCTGGTTTCATAAGTAGGATCTGCCAGAGCTACTTCATCAGGCGAAAGTACCTGTACGGATTGGGTAAAAATGTAGGAAGGATCAAAGTTTAACATCCATTGTGAGTACGCTCTGATCAGATAATCTCCATGGGTAAGAGAAGCGGGGAGGTGCAAGCTTCCGAAAGTGCGTCCATCATTTAATTGAAACAGTCCAGTCGAAACAATTTTTTGATTGCGATCTACCAGATCTACATAAAGTACATGGCTCAATGAATCTCTGATTGCGGGTGACAGGTAATTCATGTATGCTTTGAAATGAATATCCTCGTTGGGATAATAATAGGACTTGTCGGTATGGAGATAAGGTTGCTCCACTAATGACAGCCGATTTTTAGCTTTGTTGGAAGGTTGTTCCATGGCCATTTCTTTTTCCGCGATTGGAGTGTAATCATTCGGAAGCATATCGGCAATCCGTGATTCCGTCCATGCACCCAATACCGTCAGATGAGCAGGGGTAGTTACTAATCCGGAAGCAGTAATTTTCAGGAAACCATTTTTTACTTCAATCCAGCTCACCGGATTGGGCACTGTTCGGTAGATTTTAGCAAGTGCGGATTTCTTTGTATAGTGGAGCTCCAGGCGTGAAGGGAATTGCACTATATACTCACGATGGATCGAATCCAACCGGATGTTGAATTGATCGAAATGAACGATGTTGCTATTGATATTGGTAAGGAATGCCGATGATCGTATTACTTCAGGATTGTGCGATATATCCTCGTACACATTAAATCCATCTGCTTTGGTAGTACCATTAATAATGGATTGAAAAAAATGTCGGGAAGAACCATCATAGGCTTCTTGTCGTTTCTCTCTCCAGAATTGAAGAACGGCAGGATCTGTACTTTTCATCTCCTGAAAACGAACGGTGCCGGAAATGGTGAAATGGGTTGGTCCTACCGAGAATGCGGTAAGTTGGTAAAAGATGGAATATCCCAGTGCCACATTTTCAATGGTAACCGGTGCGTTGGCCCAGGCTGTAAATATACCTTGCCCATCCTCTTGGAAATCAAGTACCCAGGGATTGACGATTTTACATTGCTCTGTATTTTTACTGTTACCCAAAAACATCCGCTTGAATTTCTCCAGCTGTCTTGTCCACTGCTTATCGCGTTGTGCCGTGACCTTTATTTCAGAAAGCACTTCCGTTTTTAGTTTCACTACCAGCCGGATGGGTTCGTTGTCGGTGAGTTTTACTTTTGTCAGATAGGTTTTATATCCAACAAAAGATACAATGAGTTCATACGTTCCCGCTTCCGCGTTAAGAGTAAATTCGCCTTCCGTGTTGGTCATAACGCCTTTGCTGGTGTAGTTGAAGTACACATTTGCAAAAGGAATTGCCTGAAGACTTTCGCTATCGATGACTCTTCCGCTGATTGTGCTCTGGGCAAATAAAGAAGATCCCCCAAGCAGGAGTATGAAAAAGGATAAACCAACTTTTGATGTGATTTTGTTCAAGGCCTTCTGGCAATAAGTAGTATCTAATGTACTACTTATTGCCAGAAGCTTCACCATCATCGTGATCTGTTGGATTGGTTGTCATTCATTTCACAATGATTCCCATTTACTTCCAATTCAATAGTGGTGTGAGATACATGGAGATGCTGCAATTCATGTCGGACTTCTTTCTTTAACAATTCGGATTGTTCCAGGCTTTGATTACCGGTTACTACGTGAAGGGTCAGTATATTGTACAATCCGTCCATCGTCCACACACGTAAATCGTGAACATCTTTTATGCCTTTCATCGCCAGCAGCTTTTCTCTGATTTCATCCGGATTAATATTCTCAGGCACACCCTGGAGAATAATCCGGAACGCTGCTTTCAGGTTTTTATAAACGTTGAAAAGAATAAAACAGGTGATGAGTAGTGATAAGATAGGATCGAGTAATGGCACATTAAAAAACATCATTATACAACTCCCGATTAAAACAGCAACCCAACCGAGTATGTCTTCCAGAAAATGAAGCGATATAACGCGTTCGTTGATGGTGCTCCCTTTCTTTAATCGAAGCATGGCAGCACCATTCACCACTACTCCGATCAGTGCAAAGATCAGCATTCCTTTGGCATTGGAGGGCTCCGGATGAATGAGTCGTTCTATGATTTCCTGTATGATAAATACTGAGCCCACGATCAATACCAGCGAGTTGATAAATGCTCCTAACAATGAAAACCGTTTGTATCCATAAGAGAAAGAGGCATCACGTTCCTTTACTGATTTTTTTTGAAAATAGTAGGAGAGACCAAGTGATAGACTATCACCAAAGTCATGTAATGAGTCTGATAGAATGGCAACGCTGTTGGTATACAATCCACCCACTAATTCCAGCAACGCAAATCCCGTGTTGAGCCAGAACGCTACTTTGATATTCCCAACGGCATGATGGTGATGATCGTGTGAATGTGAATGATGATGACTATGATCGTGGCCCATGTAACAACTTTAATCCAAACTGTAAATTTAGCGGCCACCGGTGTGCAACAGGTTTGCAGGAAGCGCTTTTCTTTACGTTTTTAATCAGTAGCTGCTACGATGTTGCAATGATACCGCTGGTGGCGATCCGATTAATTTTCAGGAACCAGGTAAATGACGGCATTGATATTGATACCTGCACCGACAGCAGCAAAAGCAATGATACTGTTTTTCCTGATGGAATGATTTTTCATTTCATTCTTACTGATCAGATCGTAGAGTGTGGGTATTGTTGCTACGGAGCTGTTCCCCAACCAGGAAATTGTCATGGGCATAAAATCTTCGGCAAGGTGATCCACCTGGCAGAGCGACTTAAGATTGGTAACAATAGCTTCATCCATTTTCGTATTCGCCTGGTGGATCAGTATCTTGTCGATTTTATTTAATGATACGTTGGCTTTGTTCAGGCTGATGTTAATCACATGAGGAACGAGCTTTAATGCCTGCTCATATAATTTATGCCCTTTCATTTTCAGGAAAAGAGTATTCTCAGCGTAATCCGGATTGGAAGATTTATCCATGCGTAGGGCATACGCATGCCCATCGGTAAATGTTTCCGTATGATGGGATAAGATGCCAACGGGCTTTTCGCTTTCGCGCGATTCCAGAATGACAGCACCCGCTCCATCGGCATAGATCATGCTATCGCGGTCATGCGGATCGGCAATTCGTGAAAGTGTATCCGTGCCAATCACCAATACCCGATTGGCATCGCCTGATTTGATAAAGTAGTTTGCTTGGATAATTCCCTGTAGCCAACCGGCACATCCGAAAGGAAGGTCATACGATACCGTCTTTGGATTTTTAATGTCTAACCGTTGCTTGACACGCGATGCAAGCGTGGGGACCATATCGCTTCTGCGATTGTCTTCTTTGATGTCTCCGAAATTGTGAGCAACAATGATGTAATCAAACGTTTCCTTATCAATTCCGGATGAAGCGAGCGCTTGTTCTGCAGCATAGAAAGCAATGTCTGATGCAACAAGGTCATCGGTTACATATCTTCGTTCGGCAATTCCGGTAATGTCTTGAAATTTACGAATGATTTCTTCGTTGCCCTTGTCGAGTTTTTTACCATCCGTTCCGTAGAATGAGTGATTTAAAAAATGATCGTTGGATATCTTTTGGGTGGGGAGGTAGCTGCCGCTTCCTGCGATAACGGCATAGCGTGATAAACTCATACGCCAAAGATTACCCCGGCATTGTCGAATAACAAATTAATGGATAAAATACCCGTTTTATTTTTTCGGTTTAACGTACCATCGTTAGCTATTTCGCGATTTGGTTGAAGATTACTATAGATTTGTCGAAAAGAAGGTATGCGATGCAGCGCAATTGTAAAAACCAACGCTCATTCTTCTCAGTGATTTTTCAATGCGTCCAGTCGCTGTAGCAAGGGCGGATGGGAGTAGTGAAAGAACACATAGGCCGGATGCGGATATAAATTACTCAACGAATCGACCGAGAGTTTTTTAAGCGCATTGGCAAGTGCGTTACCATCGAAATGTTCGCGTGCATATGCATCGGCTTCGAATTCATTCTTCCGACTAAGAATACTCATGAGCAACCCTGTAATACCAGAAATGGGGGAGAAGAGAATGCCAAATGCAAGCAGGTTAAGATGAATCGCTTGCTGGCTTCCGCCTAATGCAAGAGAAAGATTTTCATTTGTGATCATCAGCGATAACACAAACAGGATGAAGAAGATCTGAACCACACCAATACCCATGCTCAGTACAATGTGCTTCTTCTTGAAGTGACCTACTTCGTGTGCCAGCACAGCAACTAATTCATCGGTAGTATGATTGGCCATGAGCGTATCATACAGTACAATCTTTTTCTTTTTGCCAATGCCGGAAAAAAACGCATTCGCTTTACTGGAGCGTTTGGACCCATCAATCACAAAAATATTGTCCAGTGGAAAATTAATTTTTTTAGCGAAGGATTCAATAGCCGTTTTTAATTCACCTTCAGGTAATGGTGTGAGTTTATTGAAAAGCGGAAGAATCAGGGACGTGTAAAACAAATTCATCAATAAAACGAAAGAGGCCGCAATACATCCGAACCAGATCCAGAAGTCAGGGCCAATCTTTTGTACCAGGTAGATCATTGCAGACAAGAGCAGCCCACCAATGATACCTCCCAGCAGGTAGCCTTTCACTTTGTCAAAGATGAATGTTCTGAGTGTTGTTTTGTTAAATCCGAACCGTTCTTCAATAACAAAAGTGGAATAGAGTTGAAAAGGTAGTGTAAGAATATCCGATACGATCATGATCACACCGAAGAATACAAGTGCAAGGAGGATGTCAGTACTAACATACGAACGAAGTAGTTGATCCACCCATCCGAATCCACCTGAGGCAAGCATGGCAATCGAAACCATAAATCCGAGTCCGGAAGTAAGGAAGGAAAATCTTGCCTGGGCACTGTAGTAATCCAGTGACTTCGCATATTTCTCTGGATCATAAAAGGAAGTAATTTCAGCAGGGATGTCCTTTCGCTGTGCTTTCAGATTAAGATAATCCAGCAGCTGATCGAAAAGATAGCTGAAGACTGAAATGAACAGAATGGTGTAGAGCAGTGTTTGAGGTGTCATGGTGTGTTTCCATTTTTCATTTACCGGCACATATTGACAACAGGTAACTGAAAGTAGGGTTAATACTTACTTGACTAAATGATGAATTGCTTCTTCTGTTTTATGGAATGAAAACGCGTTCATGGCCTCATTCATCATACGTTGAATGTGCTCATTGCCCAGATTTCCGATACTTCCTTCGTGCGTATGGTTTACGGATTTCTCAGGATGGTAGTTTCCTTTCTCGATATCAAAACCGATTTGCTTGTAGGCATCACGGAAAGGCATACCCTGCAACACCAGCTTGTTCACCTCTTCCACGCTAAACAGGAACCGGTATTTATCATCCGCCAGAATATTTTCTTTCACAGTGATGTTGGAAAGCATTAATCCCACCATTCTCAAGCAATCCTTCAAGGTTAGTATAGCCGGAAATAATTTTTCTTTCAGTAATTGCAGGTCACGATGATAGCCGGAAGGAAGATTGGTGGTCATTAGCGCAAGCTCATTAGGTAAAGCCTGCAGTGTATTGCATTTGGCGCGTACCAGCTCAAATACATCCGGATTCTTTTTGTGAGGCATGATGCTGGAGCCCGTGGTCAATTCATCCGGGAAACTAATGAATCCAAAATTCTGATTGAGGAATAAAGTAGCATCCATCGAAAGTTTAGCCAACGTAGCGGCTACATTTCCCATAGCAGAAGCTACAATCTTCTCTGTTTTGCCACGCCCCATCTGGGCATATACTACGTTGTAGTTGAGATCATCAAACCCAAGCAGTGAAGTGGTTAGTGTACGATTGAGTGGAAAAGAAGAACCATAGCCAGCCGCTGAGCCAAGTGGATTTTTATTCGTGATCCGGTAAGCGGCCTGCAACGTGATCACATCATCCACCAGGCTTTCCGCATATGCTCCAAACCAAAGGCCAAACGAAGAGGGCATGGCCAATTGTAAATGAGTATAGCCCGGAAAAAGCTTGTCTTTATGTTCTTTACTTTTAGTGATGAGCAGATCGAACAGGACTTTTACTTCATTAACCAACTCCTGAATCTCGTACCGTAGGTATAATTTGATGTCTACCAGTACTTGATCATTGCGCGAGCGACCACTGTGAATCTTCTTTCCAACATCGCCCAGGCGTTGGGTGAGAATAGCTTCGACTTGGGAATGAATATCTTCTACACCTTCCTCTATTTTGAAGTTGCCGCTGGTGATTTCTTTATAAATGATCTTTAATTCTGCAGAAAGCGTTTTCAACTCTTCCTTCTCAAGCAACCCCACCGATTCCAGCATTTGAATGTGAGCCAATGAGCCGAGTACATCAAAGCGGGCAAGGTATAAATCCATCTCTCCGTCTTTACCGGTCGTGAAATCCGTTATTTCCTTCAGTGCTCCTTTATCTTTTTGCCAGATTTTCATTTATTAATCGATTTGACTTAGTAATGCTTTAGCTCTTTATCTGATATGTTTTCCTTATCCGACTTATCGTAAGTAGAGAGCAGGAATAGGGTTTTGTCTGAAACATAAACATAAGTAATTACACGTGCATCCCTGATTTACTTTTTCCTTTTGATGTGATGGACAAGCGGATTTTATAACCATTGCTTCCTAATGATGTTCCCAATTCAGGTGATTCGAAAAGTTCTTTTCCTAATTCGAATAATTCTTTTTGAAGCGAGGGGTACTTTCGTATAAGCTGCTTGGTTTTCTTTCTGAAATTATCAAGCGTAACAACTTTATAGCTCATCGAGAAAATCGTTCAATGCCGCCGCTTTCTTTTTTCCTGACTTTATTTTCTTCATCTCTTTAACCGCTTCACTGATTCCTTTTAAAATTTGTTTTTTATCAGGTTCATTATTCATTTCCACTTTTTTTACGAACGATAAGTTCTTTACCAATTCAATGAAGAGTGAATGTTTTTTGTCAGAGATATGTACGGTAACTTGTTTCAGGTATGGGAAATTAATTGACTGCAAATTTAGTGAAAAGAATTCAGTGATTTTCGGGGCTAGAATTGAGAATTCAATCAGCCAGTGCGAGTAAATTATGCAACTGTGCATATTGCAGCAACATAATTGTTTTTCCGTCTTTAATCTCTCCCGTTTGAATCATGCCTACGGCTTTTTTAAAATCGAGTTCCAGTACATCAATATCTTCTTCTTCGGTTATGCCTCCGCCTTCGTTGATCTTCATGTCTTTAGTATATTCCGCAACAAAGAAATAAAGCACTTCCGTTACCGATCCTGGGGACATATACGCTTCAAATATTTTCTTTACCGAGGATATTTTATAGCCGGTTTCTTCTTCCGTTTCCCTGCGAATACAATCTTCAGGATTGTCTTTGTCGAGCAGACCTGCGCAGGTTTCAATCAGCATACCGGTAGGATTGCCATTGAGGAAGGTGGGAAGTCGAAACTGATTGGTTAAAATAACTGTTTGTGTTTCTTTGTTGTAAAGTAAAATAGTAGCCCCATTACCGCGATCGTAGGCTTCACGATTATGGGTGATCCATTTACCATTTTTTTGCAGGTAATCGAAGGTTATCTTTCTTAAGGTATACCAGTTGTTCGAAAGAATTTCGGTCTTCCTGATTTTTACGCGGTCGTTCATACAATTAGGTTAAGCAACGTAACATATGAGGCAATTCCCTGTTCAATTTCATTGAGGAAAATAAATTCATCTGCGGAATGAGAACGTGCCGAGTCACCCGGCCCCATCTTTATGGAAGGAGCAGGGATCAATGCCTGATCGGAAGTAGTAGGAGAACCGTAGAGTTTTTTATTCAGTTTCTTAGCCGCCACAATCAACGGATGGTTGGCATCAATCCCTGAAGGTCGCAGGCGCAATGATCGAGGTGTTACCGTACTCGATACATTTTGCCTGATGATTTCCAGTAATTCCTCCAGGGGATAAGCATCAGTAGCGCGAATGTCTACCGTGAATTTACACTCAGGTGGAACCTGGTTATGTGCCTGACCGGCATTAATGACGGTAACAGACATTTTTACCTTCCCCAGTGTGTCGGATACTTTAGGGAAAGAATAATTTCTAAACCACTCAATGTCTTTCAATGCTTCATAGATGGCATTCACGCCTTCTTCACGCGCAGCATGTCCTGCTTTGCCATGAGCAACACAATCGATCACCATCAATCCTTTTTCTGCGGAAGCGATATCGGTTAATGTCGGTTCGCCCACAATAGCGCAATCAATGGGTGGCAATGATGTCCAGATGCTTTCTATACCATTCACGCCCGAGATCTCTTCTTCAGCGGAAGCAGCCAGAATAATGTTGTATTTTAAATTTTCTGACGAATAGAAATAAAGAAACGAAGCGATCAGTGATACCAACGGTCCACCGGCATCATTGCTGCCAAGCCCGTAAAGTTTTCCGTCTTCAATTGCCGGAGAGAAAGGATCACGTGTATAGCCGGGATTGGGTTTTACCGTATCGTGATGTGAGTTGAGAAGGAGTGTTGGTTTGGATGAATCAAAGAATTTATTCGTTGCCCAAACGTTATTTCCTGTTCGTTGTGTAGGGATTTCGTGCTGACGAAAAAAGGTTTCCAGCAAAGCGGCCGTCTTGTCTTCTTCACGACTGAAAGAAGGGATTGCAATCAGTTTTTGAAGAAGCTCAATGGCAATGGGATAAAGATTTTCTGTTGTAAAATTCATCTGGTATGCAAGCTACGCACTTCGCTTTGAACTTCTTCTTAAGATAGATTAAGAAGAAGCGACCTTTACAATTTGATAAGGGTTCCTTCTGTCTCTTCTTTGGTATTCTTAATCAGGTCTCCGGCTTCGCCAATCAGTACTTCCTTCACACCGGCATGGATAGCAGAGAACGAATTTTCAAGTTTAGGTAGAATGCCATCGGCAAAGATGCCTGCTTCCAATCCTTGTTGATAACTGCTTTCAGTGAGTAAACGAATAACGGAATCTTCATTATTCACATCTTTCAGTACACCTTTTTTCTCGAAGCAGAAAATTAACCGCACATCAAAATGTTTGCTCAGCGCGATGGAAAGCACCGATGCAATCGTGTCGGCATTGGTATTCAGGATTGTTCCATCGGCGTACGTCAGTGGAGCAAAGATGGGAATTACATTCTGTTTTAATAAAAAATAGAGCAAAGTGGAGTTAACACTGTTTGCCGTAATATCACCTACAAAACCATAATCCACTTCTTTTACCGGGCGTTTCACTGCCTTGATCATGTTCCCATCGGCACCGGTTACTCCAAGGGCATTGCAATGCAGCTCCTGTAACTGAGCTACGATTTGTTTGTTAATCAGACCACCATACACCATCGTTACCAGGTCACGGGTTGGTTCATCAGTGATGCGTCTTCCTTTTACATAGTTGGATTGAATGCCCAGTTGTTCACCAATCTTGGTAGCAATCTTTCCTCCCCCGTGAATAAGAATCTTAGGTGATTGTATCGATGCAAAGTCCCGGAGAAATCGGCTTAGTGCAGCTTCATTATCCAGTACATTTCCACCAATCTTGATAACGTAGAGTTTGTTCATAATTCGTATTGAGATGTAAGTATTGAGAGGTGTGACTGTATTTTACGTAATACGCGCATCTCAATACTTCCTACTTATTTGTTTTTCAAAATTTCACTTAACACCGTCTGTGCGGCCCACACCCGGTTAGATGCTTGCTGGGTGACCACACTGTTGGTCCCGTCAAGGATCTCATCACTAAGTTCTACATTTCTGCGAACAGGGAGGCAATGCATCACTCTCGCATTGTTGGTTAATGCCAGCTTCTTATTGGTGAGCATCCATTCCGGCTCGTTGCAATAGATCTTTCCGTAATCGGTGTACGTGCTCCAGTTCTTTACGTAAACGAAGTCAGCCTCTTTCAAGGCTTCGCTTTGGTTGTGAGTGATGGTTGCTCCTTCGGTAAATTGCTTATCCAGTTCATAATCCTCCGGGTGGGTGATGACAAAGTCGGCTTCGCCCCAGGCAGTTACCCACTGTGAGAAACTGTTGGCAACACATTGAGGCAATGCCTTCACGTGTGGTGCCCAGGTCAATACAATCTTCGGCTTTCTTTTTTCTTTGAATGTTTCCCTGATTGTGATGATATCAGTAAGGCTTTGCAAAGGATGAAGTGTAGCACTCTCTAAGCTTACTACCGGAATGCCAGCATACTTGATGAACTGCTTGATGTACAACTCACTGTAATCATCTTCTTTATTCTTCAGAGAGGGAAATGTGCGAATGCCCAGCACATCAAAGTAGTTACCCAATATGGGTGCCGCATCTTTTACGTGCTCTACCGTATTGCCACTCATGATGGCTTCATCTTCAAACTCCAATGCCCATCCTTCCTGTCCTACATTGAATACAATGGACTCCATTCCTAAATTCGATGCAGCAATCTGTGTACTCAACCGTGTACGCATGCTGGGATTAAGAAACAGTAGTCCCATGCGTTTACCTGCGCCTAATGTTTTGTCTTTAAAGGGAGATGCCTTGTATTCAAGCGCTTTGTGTACCAGCTCGTTGATATCGGTAGTGTCTTGGGTAGAGATAAATTGCTTCATTTCAGTTCTTCGTTCAATGCAGTAAGGAATAAGTCGGCTTCGGATTTTGTCATGGCCAGTGATGGCAACAGGCGAATGGTGTTAGGTTTTGCTTCACCGGTAAAAATAGCGTGCTTGAAAAGCAAATCGGTGCGTACGGTTTTCTTTTCTTCGGGCAAATCAAATCCAATAATTAAACCTCTGCCTCGTACTTCAGTGATGGTACTTATTTTTTTAAGCTCACTGATCCAGAAATGACCAATCGTTGCCGCATTCTCCATCAGCTTTTCATTCTCCATTACTTCCAGTACAGCAAGACCGGCCACACTGGCCAGGTAGTTCCCTCCGAATGTGGTACCGAGCATTCCGCTCCAGGGTTTAATGTCCGGATGAATCAACACACCGCCAACAGGAAATCCATTACCCATTCCTTTGGCTGTAGTGATGATATGGGGTTTAATACCGGCATGCTGGTGTGCAAAGAATTTGCCGGTGCGACCGTAGCCACATTGTATTTCATCGAGAATCAGTAACGATCCATTCTCCTGGCATTTTCTTTCCAGGAATTGAAGAAACGAATCGGAGGGTAATTGAATGCCACCTACTCCCTGGATGCCCTCAATGATGACGGCCGCTGTGCTACTATCCAATGCCGCGGTGAACGCAGCTTCATCATTCAAAGGCACAAAAACAACTTCATGGCCTGCATTGAATGGCGCTACAATCTTAGGATTGTCAGTCGCAGCTACTGCACCTGAGGTACGGCCGTGAAATGCTTTCTTAAAGGCAATTACTTTCTTTTTACCGGTGATGAACGAAGCCAGCTTCAGTGCATTCTCATTGGCTTCAGCGCCCGAGTTACAAAGGAACAATTGATAGTCAGGATAACCGGAAAACTGGCCAAGCTTCTCTGCGAATTTCTCTTGTATCGGATTTTGCACGCTGTTGGAATAAAACCCGATCTTATTCAGCTGATCTGTCAACGACTTCACATAGTGCGGGTGGGAATGACCAATAGAGATCACGGCATGACCTCCATACAGATCTAAATATTTCTTGCCCTGATCATCCCATAACCATGAACCGAGTGCTTTGGCAGGAGTGATATTGAAGAGGGGATATACGTCAAAAAGTCTCATATTTTAATCCGTTGACAGTTGGTAAATAAACAATTGACAAAGTGGTAGAGGTATTTTCATCAATTGGACTTTAGTCAACTGGTCAATTTATAATGGTTATTTTTTAATATTATTAATCTTATCGAATGAAGTGATAATGCCCTTTATCAAAGCAGAGCTTAATCCCTGATGTTCCATTTCATTGAGTCCGGCAATGGTGCATCCTTCGGGAGTGGTTACTTTATCGATCTCAATTTCCGGATGGGATTCATTGGTCAGCAGGAGTGAAGCGGCACCCCTTGCTGTCTGTGCAGCGATCAGTTGTGCTTCTTCCGCATCAAAACCCATTTGGATACCCCCTTGTGTAGCCGCACGAATGTAGCGCATGAAGAAAGCAATGCCACTGGCGGCCAATACGGTTGCTGCTTTCATCAGGCGTTCTTCAATAGGTAGGGTCATGCCTAATCCATTGAAGAGATTCGTCACTTCTTCCAGTTGTTTTTCGGTTGCATCTTTCGAACAGATACATGTCATTGATTGCCCGATGGCAATGGCCGTGTTGGGCATTGCCCGAACGATAGCGACTTTCTTTTGCAGGTGTGAAGCAATCTCTTCCGTGGAGATACCTGTAATGGTGGAGACTACGATGTGTTGATCGGTGATGTAAGAACCAAGATCTGCCAATAAGGAAGCCAGCTGCTTGGGCTGAACACAAAGCAGCACCAGGGTAGCGTCTTTAATCGCAGTGATATTATCAGTAGTGAGCTGAAAGCCCTCTGATTTCAGGTGGTCAATTTTCGCCAGGTGCCTGCGGGTGATGGTAATGTCGGATGCCTTGGCCAGTTTGGCCTTCACCGTTCCCAACGCAATAGCCGTTCCTAAATTTCCACCACCAATGATTGCGATCTTCATAGTTTTACGTTAATAGTTAAAAAATTAATGGTGAGCAGTCTGATGATTAACTTTTAACGAATTTTAAAATGCCACACCTTTTAATTTCAGTCCTGCCGTTTCTTCAAAGCCAAACATCAGGTTCATGTTTTGCACCGCTTGCCCGCTGGCACCCTTCAGCAAGTTATCGGTCACTGAATGGATGGCCAGTTTGTTACCTACCTTTTCTAAATGGATCAAACACTTGTTGGTATTCACAACCTGTTTGAGATCCACCATAGCGTGTGAAACATGGGTGAATGGATGTGTCTCATAGAACTTGGCGAACAAGTCATTGGCTTCTGTTAATGAGAGATGACTTTCCACCACCGAAGTAACAAAAATGCCTCGCGTAAAATCACCCCGCCAGGGTACAAAGTTGACTCCCTCACTGAAACTGACTTGCAGCTGTTTCAGCGTTTGCGTGATCTCACCCAGGTGCTGATGGGTCAATGTTTTATATCCGGAGATGTTATTGGCTCTCCACGTAAAGTGCGTAGTGTCCTGCAACTTTTGCCCTGCACCCGTTGAGCCGGTGATACCGGTAGTATGTACTTCGTTCAGTAACCCTGCTTTCGCTAATGGGAGCAATCCTAACTGAATAGTGGTGGCAAAGCAACCCGGGTTGGCAATGTTAGTTGCTTTTTTAATTGCTTCACGCTGAAATTCCGGAAGGCCATAGACAAATTCGCGATCATTTGCTTTGTTTGCTGCCTTATCCTCTAGTCGGAAA
>JAHEZH010000277.1 GCA_023251155.1 Flammeovirgaceae bacterium
TCACATAAAATAATAACTAATATTTTTAGCATATCTACTTTCGTAAAACAAAAATCAAGCGTTTATGAAAGTAAAAAACATCAAAAACCGGCTGGTGCAACTCCCCTCCGATACCGAGTTCGCCCTTTTTATGATCAAACAGGAGCTCAAATCCAATATGCTGCTGGATAAGCTGACCGATATTGGATTTGATGACAGCTACTACCGGCTGGACCTGGGCACGGCAATACTGGAGAGCATTGGATTTGACAAGGTGACGGATGAATTGTTTGAAGTGTACCTGGATCTGCTGCGTGTGTATTGCGGCAAGATCAAAGACCCTGGGCAGGTAATGAAGTATGCCGTACGTATGTATATCGACCTGGAGATTGAGCGAAGAAAAAGACAGGCGGATAATTATTAATCAAACCTGGGTGATAGTGCCATTCCCGTTTTTCTTGCCTTGGCAGGGATTGCGATACATGCATTGGCCTTGGTTGTGATTCGCTATTGTGCAGAATGGGCCGGGGCACTCTTTCGGCATGATGTAAAATAGTGCTGCTGTTTATGGAATCAATCACCTCCACCACCACAACCGCCACAGCTGCTGCACGAGCTACCACAGCTCGATCCGCCGGAATCGGAGCTGCTTCCACTATCCGATGAACCGGATAAGTCTCCGCCCGTCCGCTCAACGCGATTGACCAGTGGAACAAATGCCGGGGCCAGCATGGCTTGACCAACTATAAAATAACTCCACTCCGGATTTTTCAGCTCCTTTCTGAAAGGCAATACGTTTGCTTCGTAGAAGGAAGGAAGTGTTGTAGTGGCTATTTCGCGGGTAAGCCGCCTGAGAAAAACAACTATGGAAAAAATCACTACCAGCAACGCCATAAAGATCAAGGTCACCGGTTTTTCCCTCTCCAGACCTGTTAACAATCGTATAGCACCCAGTTCAAACACCATAAGGAGTACGCCAAGATTAAGATAAAACAGCTTACCAAATGGCACTGATTTCACCACGTACTTCTTGAAAGCTTCCATGGCGTTTTCCACATTACTGTAAATGGGTTTTAGACGAAGGTTACGAAGCAGCACCGGGTAGTAGGGCGTACCCAATTGACGAAACGTCTCTATCAGGCAGAGCTCTTCTATACTTTCGGGTGGCTTATCCGTGTTTAATGCCAAAGTGTTATTGCTTTGAATACTAACGGTGTCTTTCCTGAGAAAATCATTTAAGCTACTGTGAATGACCTGCTCCAGCTTACCTGTTTTCAGATAGATCATTTCATAAGGATGCAGGTGATGAACAAACGAAAAATCGGGAAAAGAATAAACCATCTCTTTTAATCGTATGCCATTGTAAAGTTTCAGCAGTATAAAAGAGACTGCCGCCATCACCGCATATCCGTACATGAAATAAGGGTTGGCGATCGTGATATAAACTGGTCGGAGCAGCACATAAAGTGGAGCAATCAATACGATCGACAAGAGAATGCTGATGATAATAACGGTGCGTAATTTCAAGTCCGCCTTTGGCAATTCCAGTGGAGCATACATGTCCGCATATTCCCAAATGTCTTTGGGCTGCTCACCAAACTCCTGATGATAAAGTTTGGTTGTTCGCTCTTTGGCCTGTTGAAATTTTATAAAATCGGCTCTATTGTGTGTAGAAGGAACGTGCTGAATCTGCTTGCCCAATAGATTGCAAAAATCGGCATACGATTGAGTGAAAATCAGATGCTGATGCCACACCACATCTACCATCTCGGAAGGTGACACCATCAGATCAGAAGTAGCCGCCAGGTACATGAACTTCTTGTATTCCAGTATCGCCTTATCGGTAAAATTCCTTGTCCAATAATTTTCTTTGGAGAGGCGCGTGGTAAAGCCGTATTCGCTCAACGGGGCATCAAAGTCGAAAGCAAGAATGGAAGTCCAGAGAGGGGTGTTCATCCGATTTAGAGTGAGGGTATACATTAAAAAAGGTTTCCTTTTTTACGGGAAACCTTCTGATTTTGAAAAGGGATCAGCTCCCAATCACAAATTGTGTATCTTCTTCATTGAGTTTCAGCACAAGGCAGCCCAATGGTGGCAAGGTAATGGTGAATGAATAATCTCTTCCATGGTATTTAACGGGTGATGTAGCCAGCAGTCCTGAAAGGGTTACGCCACTTCCACCGTACTTTCTGTCATCTGAATTGAACACTTCTTTCCAGGCGCCGCGGGTGGGTACACCTATGCGGTAGTGCTCACGTACGGCAGGCGTGAAATTACAAATCACCAGCAGGTTATCTTCTTTTCGGTCACTCTTGCGCATGTATATCATCACGCTGTTCTCCCGGTCGCTGTAGTCTACCCACTCAAAACCACGGTCGTCAAACGGATACTGATATAGCGCCAGTTCTGATTTATAAAGCGCATTGAGATCTTTAATGGTCTCCTTCACACCACGGTGAAGATCATAATTGAGCAAGTGCCAGTCGAGGCTGCTGTCGTGCTTCCATTCGGCCGTCTGGCCAAACTCCCCCCCCATAAACAACAACTTTGTTCCGGGGTGTGTAAACATGTAACCATACATCAATCTCAGGTTAGCAAAGCGTTGCCACTCATCGCCGGGCATCCGGCCAATCAACGAACCTTTGCCATGCACCACTTCATCATGCGAAAGCGGCAGCATGAAGTTTTCGGTAAAGGCATAGATGATACTGAACGAGATTTCGTTCTGATGATACTTGCGGTGGATCGGATCTTTCTGAAAATAATCCAGGGTGTCGTGCATCCATCCCATCATCCACTTCTGCCCGAAGCCAAGGCCACCTAAGTAAGTGGGGCGCGATACTCCCGGCCATGCGGTGGATTCTTCGGCAATGGTGATCACATCAGGGAAGTTTCCGTACACCACTTCATTAAACTCTTTCAGAAAACTGATTGCTTCCAGATTTTCTCTTCCTCCAAATTCATTGGGTATCCATTCGCCTTGCTTGCGCGAATAATCCAGGTAAAGCATGGAGGCCACGGCATCTACCCTCAATCCGTCAATATGATAATACTCCAGCCAGAATACGGCATTGCTGATGAGGAAAGAACGTACCTCGGCACGGCCATAGTTATAGATGTAACTGCTCCAGTCAGGATGAAATCCTTTGCGCGGATCGGCATGCTCGAACAGGTGCGTTCCATCAAATTTATAAAGTCCATGTGCATCGCCCGGAAAATGGGAAGGAACCCAATCGAGAATAACACCAATATCTTCCTGATGCAACGCATCTACGAGTGCCATGAATTCTTCCGGTTCCCCGTAGCGGCTTGAGGGTGCAAAGTACCCGGTGAGCTGATACCCCCATGAACCAAAGAAGGGATGCTCCATCACCGGTAAAAATTCCACGTGAGTGAACCCAGTTTCCTTAATGTAGCTGACCAACTCAACGGCCATCTCTCTGTACGAAAGGGAGCGGTTATCTTCTTCCACCTTTCTCCTCCAGCTACCAAAGTGCATTTCGTACACCGAGTACGGTTTGCTTTGGCCGATGGATTTCTTCCGATCGTTCAACCATACCTTGTCATTCCATTTATGCTCTGGTGCCCACACCACCGATGCTGTCTTGGGAGCAACCTCTGCATAGAAAGCGAAAGGGTCGGCTTTCTCCAGGTATTCACCCGAGTTGGACAGAATAGCATACTTGTAAATTTCTCCCTTCCCTACGCCAGCAATAAATCCTTCCCATATTCCGGATTCATCCCAGCGCGGATTCAACCGGTTAGCTCCGTCTTTCCAATGATTGAAGTTTCCGATCACCGATACAAAGCGCGCATTGGGTGCCCATACGGCAAAGTAGGTTCCTTTCTCTCCCTGATGCGTAACGATATGCGCCCCCAGTTTATCGTGCAGCTTGAAATGCTTCCCCGTTTTGAACAAGTGAATATCAAAATCAGTCAGTAAGCTGAAACTCTCTTCTGATTTTTTTTCTTTGGTTGATTTCTTGCTCATAATGTTTATTCAATGAATAGTAGTGGGCCAAGCCCAGTTGATATTTTGATTTTACCACGGACTTCATTCCGTGGTCATTGCTATTTTTTCTTTTTGTCTTCTTTCTCTTGTGTAAAGCGGTTCACCAGATAATAAATACCGCGCAATGGTATAATCGTCCATTCAGGGCGGCCGTTCAGTTCGTAGCCCAATTCGTAAATTGCTTTCTCCAGTTGATACATGCGTAGTAATGCCCTGTCCTGGTCGGAGAGCTTATCGCCCAGACCAATACGTTCCATATACGCACCCAGGTAGAAACGACTAACATAATGCTGCCACTGCTCCGCCCACTCTTCGAGGAACTCAATGTCCTGTTTGCGATAGTTTTCATTCAGCAGAATCTTACCATAAGCGGCATAGTGGAAGGAACGCATCATACCGGCTACGTCCTTGTACGGACTCTTCTTTAATCTTCGTTCGCTGAAGCTGAATCCCGGTTCGCCCTCAAAGTCAATAATCACGAAGTCTTTTCCGGTGAACAACACTTGCCCCAAGTGGAAATCACCATGAATACGGGTCTTCATTGCCGTGATCTTCATCTGGTGTATTTCACTAAAGTATTCCAGTATGCGATCTTCCAATGGCAGCACTTTCTTCGCCAGCTCTTGTGTCTCATTGGTCAGTTTTGACATGGATTGTTCCAATAGCTTGAACCGATCGCGAACCAGTTTGCGCAGGGAAGAATACAAGGAACGCTGGTAATTGGCGGTAAAGTTTTCGGGTGCAAAAGCAGGGTTGGACGAATCCGAAGCCAGCGCCAGATGCATTTCGGCAGTACGTTGCCCCATGCGCACAACACGTTCATAGAAGCCTCTGCCTATGAACTCCTGAATCAGTTCGGGAGCATCTTCAAAAGCAATGGAAGGTTTGTTGAGCAACTTGGGAAGTTTTTCATTCTTGGCTTTGGTCATTACACGCTCATAGAACCGGCCAACGGAATCGGTCGTCATCAGCCATGAATCACCCTGGTTCTCTACCTTCTCCTGCAGCAGCCCGAATACAATGGTTTTACCGGAGTTATCGCGATATTCCAGACTTCCGGCATAACGGGGAGCATTTCTGAAGTTGGTCGCCTCCGACAAAAACTTCACAATCTCTTCATCCGGATTCACTTCTTCTTCGATCTTGCGGTAAAACTTGAAGAAGAACTGATCATTGTAAATAATCGATGTATTGCTTTGCTCTGCTTTCAGAATCTTCGACTCGATC
>JAHEZH010000278.1 GCA_023251155.1 Flammeovirgaceae bacterium
GAGCTACTTACGGTGACGGACATGAATCGGGTAAACCATTACGATTTCATTCTTACTTCTAAAAGCAGTTTCCGTATTTTCTATGGAAGTGATGTAACCATTACTTCGTCACAAATAGTGGCCGGTTCACCCTACCCTAATCCATTAATGGGGGAAGAAAAAGCTACGATCAACCTGGCTTTGCCGGAAAGCAGTAATGAGTACTCTATCCACCTGCAGATATATGATCGTCAGGGAAACCGGATTGCCTCATCTGGTCAGCGTTTGAGTGCCGGTATTCATCCCATAGAATTAGCATTACCTTCTTCACTTGCTGAAGGAATCTACATCTATACGTTGGCGGTAACCAACGAACAAATCTCCTCCATCCACACTGGTAAAATCGTGAAGCCATGAAGCAACTCATCCACACACGGGTAGTCATTTTTTGTTTTGTAATGGCAATGGCCTTACAAAGCGCCGCGCAGAATCTCGATATCGATTTCATCGAATTCGCCGGTCGCACTATAGTCGTTCATTATACATTAGACGATGGTGCCAATAGCAATCGCCAGTTTCTTGTGCAACTTTATACTTCGCAGGATAACTTCAGTGTGCCGCTTACTAAAGTAACGGGTGATGTAGGCTCCGAAGTTTCTTCCGGCGTAGATAAGAAAATCATTTGGGATGTCACCAAAGAACTCGGCAACTTTAAAGGTAATGTTTCACTCGAACTTCGCGGACGGGTGTATGTGCCTTTCGTGAAAATCAAAGATGTAAATGAAGGACAGGTATTCAAGCGGGGTAAAAATTATCCGCTCAACTGGACGTCCGGAAACTTAAATGGTCAGGTGAACATCGAGCTATTTAATTCAAGCAATGAACGGATCTGGGGGGAAAACAATGTAGCGAATGTAGGCAAGTTTGACTGGTACATTGAGAACAACATCCGGAAAGGAAATAACTACCGGTTGAAGTTCACCAACGCGAAAGACCGCAACGATGTAGTCTACTCCATGCCTTTCACGATCAAGCCAAAGATTCCATTAGTGGTAAAGATGACGGGTGTACTGGCTGTGGCGGCAGTTGCCGGTGTAGTCATTACCACCAGTGGCAAAGGAGCATCTGCCAATGGAGACAGCCCCTATTCTACACCACTTGCACCCCCTAATTAATAGTCGTCTTTATGAAGCCATTTGTATTTTTATTCATACTAAACGGGTGTACCGCTGCACTGTTTGCTCAAAACTTCAGTTCACGATCAAATACCCTGTCGCTGGACTACAGCGATTCGAAAACCGTACTTGCTTCCACATCGCCAAAGATCACCTGGCAAACACCACTCAATGAAACCGTCTTTGTAAAAGAAGGTAAAATCACCATTGAACTGACCGTTGAATCCAAAACGCCCTTGAATACGGTTCAGCTGAGTGTGCGGGACAAGGCAACCGACGAGGTGAAGGGAACATCGCTCATCCCGATTACAGACGAGAAAAAATTATCCGTTAAAATAAGCAAGAACATTGTGCTCGGCGATGGCATTAATGAACTCGAAATAGTGGTACAGAATCGCGATGGAATAAAATCAAGTTCATTCCGGCTGATTCATGTGGGTGCCACGGCGCTGGCCGATGCGTCCAGATTATCGCGCAAGGATTATGCCCTGATCTTTGCTACCGATAAATACGATAACTGGAAAGCATTGGTGAATCCCATCTTTGATGCGCGAACCATAGCTGATAATTTAAAGAAGACCTATGGGTTCAATGTAGAAGTGGTCGAAAATGCCAATCAATCACAGGTACTGGACAAACTGCGCGAGTATGCAGAAAAAAAGTACGGTGAGTTGGACCAGTTGTTTGTCTTCTTTGCCGGGCACGGTTTTTACGATGAAACTTTCAAAGAAGGATTTATTGTCACCCGTGAATCCTTGCCCGATGATCCGGGGAGAAATTCCTACCTGCGTCACAGCGTATTGCGCTCTACCATTAACAACAATCCCTGTCAGCATATTTTCCTGACAATGGATGTCTGCTTTGGAGGAACTTTTGATGACAGCGTGAGCAGCCGTGCACTGGACGATGAATCGTATCGGGCACCTTCACAATCCGAAATAATCATGCGAAAACTTAAACTGAAGACACGCAAGTACCTCACCAGTGGAGGAAAAGAATATGTTTCGGATGGTATTGCCGGTCGCCATTCTCCTTTCGCCAAACAATTCATTGAAGCCCTGGAAAAAGGAATGGGTGGTGATGGTATCCTTACCCTGAGCGAAATCATGACGTATGTAGAAACGCTTAAGACAGCGCCTCAATACGGAAAGTTTGGAAGCGATCAGATCGGCAGTGACTTCGTTTTTGTAGTGAAGGGAAACTGAACGATTCCAAAAAGGTTATCTTAAAAAGAAAATCCGAATCCCATTTTAAAAATTCGTACCCGTCACGGTCTATTTGAAGAAAGGGAGATATGTATCGCTGAACTGATTTGAAGTGTAGCGTTTATGGCTTTCGCTTCCATCAGCAACTGCTGCAGTTTTTCCATTTGCAGGGTCAATTCCGGAATTCGCTTTTGAGCGATCTCATCCTCTATTCCATAACGTTCATTCGAGCTTAAGTTTTTTAAGCGGTGAAAAGTAAGCTTCGATGCAAAAACATTCATCAGAATTTCCCTGGCGTCATCGGGAAGAAACGTTCCATCAATCAGTGTCAGTGTTGTCGTGTTGTCCATAGCGTTGATTAAGAGTTGATTTATCCGCGACAAAACTCCGGAAGTTCACTCATTAATTTTTATTGATATTTATAATGCCAGCCATAAATACTATTTATCCATTTAACAGGAGATATAAAACTATTTTTGTTTGCACAACCTTTATCCGGCTTATTAATAACGATTAGCCGGACTGTATACTCCTTTCTTACTTTCTGATCAGAAATAATGCGATAACGAAAAGTTACTCGTGACTTCGTTTATACTTTAAACGGTGCGTAGGTCCGTCTGATTAAATGCACATGTTATTGGGTAGTTCGCTTGGGCTTTTGATTTAATTGCGTTTATAAAAAATAAATTCTCCGCCTTCATCCCCCACACCCTTCAAGGGGCTGCCCATGGGCGTTTGCTGATTTGCTTCTGTCACTTTCTTTTTTACAAATTGTATCAGGTCTGAGGCAGCTACCTTCTCATCCTTATTATATTTAAGAAATTCCATAAATCCTTGTGCAAACGGACTATTAGTACCTTGTACTCCGTCCGACACTACCTCAAGTCTGCCCGAGGCCAAACCCCATCGCGATTTGTATTTTTCAACATGATCAGAATATCCGCGGGTAGCAGTCGAGAATAGTGAACCAGAGAAACAGGCATCGGCCACTAAAAATGTATGTTGGGAGTTTATGTTCTCAATGATTTTGAGAATTTGAGAATTGGGTATGTACCCGGATACATCACTACCACTAGGGGCATCGACCGGAACCCAGTATCCTTCATTTAAAAGCTTATCAAAATATCCATGCCCTGAGAAATAGATCAACAGATTATCTTGAGAAGAAATTTTTTCGATCAACCCTCGCAAGGTAGCGTAGATATTAGTGCGCGTGGCGCCTTCATTAACCAATGTAATGACATCTGCCGGTTCAAATCGATACGACTTCACAAGTACCTCTTTAATTGATTCAATATCTGAAACAGCATTATTTAATGCAGGCCATGATTGATATTGGTCAATGCCAATCATAAGCAGATAATTTTTGGCATTTGCAAAGTTATACACCGATCCATCTGAGTTTTTCCGATCGATCACGAATTTTCTGAGTGAAATATTCTGATTCAAATCTTTTGCTTCGATGGTAATCGGATTTTCACCAACTACCAAGGGTAGGAAAATAGTAAAGGCACCATTTTCCCTGGTCGTTACCGTCAGCCCATTTACCTTTAAGAGCTGAATTCCGGATTCGTCAATTACCGTTCCGGTTAACTTGATCAGGTCTTCATATAACACCACGTGGTCTTCCCGGATATTGGAAGGCTCTGAAACATAAATCATGGGTGGGTTATTATCTTTAGAGCTTCGCAGTACCGAAATTTGGTTCGGGTCAACAATTACTTTCCGTGTACTCTCCTTGTAAATACCCTGAGTGTTCTTAGCAATAATCACAAGGGTATTGGCCCCTGTTCGTAAGGTGATTGTCCGTTCAACAAGTTGCTCGTACTGGTTGACGGCAACAGGTGCAGAGAAATCTTTTTCCACATATACGTCCGTAGTTATGCCGTTGATTTTAATCTCTACCACTGACAACGGTAACCGGGAGCGAATCATAACCGTTGCTGTCTGAGTGTTTGTACCTACCACGTTGGCCGTGTCTTTCGGGTAGCTGATCCAGTCAATAACCGGAGTATCGACCACTTTCACCTGGAGTAATTTTCCACCGTTTTTTTTCTGTGCCCGACAAGGCGATACCAGTAAAAACAGAGTTGCTAATAAGAGGAGATGCTTCATAATTCGCATTTAATGGGTAATAATCACTTAACTTCCGGAGCCTCCGGCAATGGTTCATCAGGCCGGGTAGCAATGAGGTAAAAAGGCACAGCAATAGCCCCACCCGCCAGCACATACAAGAACCGGTTTACACGACGTTTTATTTTGAAGGTACTGCTGAAGTAGTGTTGTTCGTTATGAGTGATGGCAACCTGATAGCCTTTTCTGACTTTTACTTTTTTAGGAATCGTAACGGCAAACGAGTTTCCTTGTATCGAATCGGCCAGGTGCCATATGGGTATAGCTTTGCGATAGAGTGTAACCGTGTACAGGCTATCTTTCGGTAAAATAGTGCGCAGCGAAACAACCAGTTTTTTGCCGCGCTTTACGAAAGGGGTGGGTTTGATCATGGGTTCGGCCTCCACCACATACTCAATATCTCCACTGAAATGGACAAGCTCCCTAGTATAATCCCACCGGATCATTTTTCGAGTACCCGGATAAACAAATTCTCCTAACGCGCCTGTTGCCTCGGTAATATAAAACTCCCGTGAAACGGTTTTGATCTTTACCCGTACGTAGCTTGCAATGTTGGGCTGATCGGCCAGCAAATCATAATAAAAAGTATAGTGCAGCCTGCCTGAATCCAACGTTTGTATAACCGATACATTCGCTACTTGCTGAGCAATACCCTGAGTAAAGCAGAGGCAAAGAAGGAGTAAGATAAACAATACATTTTTTTTGGCGGGTATCATACGGCTAA
>JAHEZH010000160.1:0-11267 GCA_023251155.1 Flammeovirgaceae bacterium
AAGAACAAATGGGATACATATTTGCGTGGGTGTACCCCCCAATCCGGCGAGTATCGCCGCATTCAGTTTACTTGGCGGACGCAAGAGTCTTGCCGGTTCAGGTATTGGTGGCATTAAAGAAACTCAGGAGATGCTCGACTTCTGTGCGAAAAACAACATCGTTTCAGAAATTGAATTGATCGATATTAAAGATATCACCCAAGCATACGATCGCATGCAGAAAGGCGATGTTCGTTATCGCTTTGTTATTGATATGGCTACGCTGTAATCACTTATCAATATCCTTCCGATTATTCGAAAAACAAAAAGAGAGCTGGCCATCGCCCACTCTCTTTTTTCATTTTCATGTGCAGGTAATTCAACATCAGTACACCTTGCTCCGATTTATTACGTATTCTTATCGGACTTGTACATCCGCCTGAACCGGTTCAATGTGAATCAGTATGTGACCCAGCGTTGGAATCTTGATATGCAATGCATCTTTCAGCTGATGCGATAAGTCATGTCCCTCCCTTACCGTCAGACTTCCGTCAACAATGGCATGCAGCTCAATGTGATATTTCATCCCAGCTTTTCGTACAAAGCATTTCTCGGTGTCCAGAATGCCTTCTACCTCCATGGATGCTACTCTGATCTCTTCCACCAGATCGTCATAGAGATGCTCATCCATGATTTCACCAAGCGCCGGCCTGAAGATGAGGTAACTATTGTACAGAATGAATCCTGCCGCAAACAGTGCGGCCCAGTCATCCGCCGATTCATACCCTTTGCCCAGTAACAAAGCCACCGAGATACCAATAAAAGCAGCCACAGAGGTAATCGCATCGCTGCGATGGTGCCATGCATCTGCCTTTAACGATGAGCTGTTAATCTCTTTACTCTTTTGCATCACCAGCCGGTAGGAAATTTCTTTCCAGGTAATGATACCGGCCAAAACAATCAAGGTAAATGGATGGGGCAAATCGTGAGGCCTGCCTATATTCAAAATACTCTCATAAGCAATGATGGTTGCCGAGGTGATCAGAAATCCGACGACCAGAAAAGTCACGAGTGGTTCAGCCCGCCCATGACCGTAGGGGTGATCTTTGTCGGCAGGACGGCTTGAATACTTGATTCCGATGAGTACCAGAAAGGATGAAAAAACATCCGCCGTGGATTCAATTGCATCGGCTATCAAGGCATACGAATTTCCAAAATATCCGGCCAGTCCTTTCAATGAAGCCAATGCCACATTGCCAATAATGCTGAAGTAAGTGGTTCTTACCGCCTGCTGCTCGACCGAAAGCGGTGCTTTGATACCCGGTTTTTCTTTTTCAAGCATGTTGAAATCTAATGGCTCAGTTTAAAAAAGAATAGCGCTCTTTTGTGAAAGGCGATCATCAAAAAAAGGAAGCAATTCTATTGCGACATTAAAAGTAAAAATCCCCTTCCTCCGTTTGAAAAAACGGGCTTTTAATGCGGTATGGAAAGACCGTATCAAATACATCAATCTACTGGTTATCAAATTATTGACCTTTCAAATCAAAAGTACTAACCGAAATCGCTTTTGTCAGTTCAAATCTACTTAAATCATTCAGGATTTAAAGTCTTTCAGAAAATGAAAACATCTGTCGCCTGGGCATTTCTATCATCTTAAGGTTGCACCCGATGAAATGATATCGATGAGGAGATGGCGTTACGAATTACGCCGGTAGAAATTGATTTCTCTATTATTGTAAGATCTTAAAATCCCGATGCTTGATAAGTACCGATCTGTTTTACCGAAAAACGCTGCCAACTTATGCCGTAGGCACATGAACGGGACGGTTACCTGATAACCTGTAGTTTACCAATGGTTGACGAAAAAAGTGCCGTGCAGCGCTGATCGCCTTGCCTTTTACTCAGCATGTTACTTTAAGCCAAGGCCAGAGCACACTGAACATTTGGATTACCTGGTTGTTTAATTCAATGAGGTAATTGCAATGAACATATTATTAACAGGATCAACAGGATACATTGGAAAGCGTTTGCTGTCCACACTTCTGGATGATGGACACAAAATTACCTGTGCCGTGCGGTCGGTTCACAAGTTTGACCGGCATAGTGTGAGCAAAGAATGGGAGCATAACCTAAATGTGGTCGAGTGTGATTTCTGCGATCAGTCATCCCTATCGGCACTCCCTTCAGATATTGATGTTGCCTATTACCTCATTCACTCGATGAGTACCGTAGGAGATAATTTTGCGGACAATGAAACGCGATCAGCCTCCCACTTTGTCCAATTCATCAGCACCACCACGGCACGTCAGATTGTGTATCTAAGTGGGATTACCAATGACAACGATGGTCTTTCCTCTCATCTGAGTTCCAGGCGAAATGTTGAAACCGTGCTACGGACCGGCAAGGTACCTGTAACCGTGCTGCGGGCAGCTATTGTCATTGGATCGGGAAGTGCATCCTTCGAGATCATCCGGGACTTAGTTGAAAAATTACCTGTCATGGTGGCGCCCAAATGGCTGAGGACACGGTGTCAGCCGATTGCCATTCGTAATGTAATTCAATACCTGGTAGGGGTCATCAATAGCGACCAATGCATTAACCAAAGCTTTGACATTGGAGGTCCCGACGTACTCACCTATCAGGAGATGCTTCAGCAATATGCGCAAGAGCGCGGGTTGAAGCGTGTCATTATTCAGGTTGGTGTGCTTACTCCACGCTTGTCATCATTATGGCTTGCCCTGGTTACCACCACCTCCTATCCACTAGCGAGACGATTGGTGGACAGTCTGAAAAATGAAGTAGTCTGTGCCGATGACCAGATTACCCGGCTGATTTCCGTGGAGCGAATTACGTATCGAAAAGCGTTACAAATGGCTTTTGATAAGATCAGTCATAAAAATGTGATTTCAAGCTGGCGTGATTCAGCCAATTCATCCCGTTTTGATACCCGCACTCTAAGCAATGTGCAAGTGCCCACGTTTGGTGTATCTACCGACATACAAACAACCGCTTTCACACGGCCCATAAGCGAAGTGATCAAAAACATCTGGTCACTGGGTGGACATAATGGATGGCAGTCTGCCCGGTGGATGTGGCAGGCAAGAGGTGTGATGGACAAGCTAGTAGGAGGCGTTGGTCTGGGACGTGGAAGGCGTGACGACCGGTTGATCACGGGGGACGCTGTTGATTTCTGGAGGGTCTTGCTTGCTGATCAGGAAAAAGGCCGTCTGGTATTATATGCAGAGATGAAAATTCCCGGAGAAGCCTGGCTTGAGTTTGTGATTAATCCCGAAGGTGATCACCATGTACTTACTCAAACGGCTACGTTTCGTCCGTTGGGTCTTTCAGGTCGTCTTTACTGGATCGCGATGTTGCCATTCCATTTCTTCATTTTCCGTACAATGATCAATAACCTGGTGACAAAATGAAACGGCCTGGTTACTACGCCTCACGACCAGAGGAGAAATAAAAGATACGCCTGCCCCCTGCCCCTTTTGATACTCGTTGTTTCTCCATCATTAAAAGAAAGTTATTCTCCGGATCATTATAGTATCGTTAGTTCAGCTTTGATTTCCTGAGAAGCAATTAATTTTAAATCGCCTTCTTTCCGCTTTCTCTGCATGCCTGGCGTCATTGAAAACTGTCCCATAATTTTCTCATTATATTTATGATTTACATATCATTCGCACATCGGATGAGTAGTAGGTCGTATTTACTTAGCATTCGGATCAATGAATATCCCTGAATTATCTCACCTTCGTTGAATCCATGAAGTTACCGCTCTCCATCCGCTACAGTATTACCTTTCTGCTGCTGCTCCTGGTCATGATGGAGTTTCACGAGCTGGTGCACATCACCACCGGACGGATCGTATGCGGATGCTGGGGAAGCCGGGACTTCAATGTTTGGTCGCTGTGCGATTCTTGCAGGGAACAACATCCCAACTGGTGGCTGGCGACCTTATCGGGACCTGTCTTTTCTTTTTCAATCATGTGGGTGGGAATGTTCTTTCTTCGCTCCCGTATCGTTCAAATGAAACGCCTGGGATTTGCATTCATCTTTGCCAATATTCCTTTTGGAAGAATAACTACAGTCATGATGGGTGGCGGAGACGAAATGGTTGTCACCCGTCATTTCCTGAGCGGCTCCTGGAGCCGAAACGAAATGATTGTGCTGTGCAGTGCGATCGTCCTGCTGTTAGGCGTACCTCCTGTTATCATGGCCTGGAGATCGTTGACCAACAAAAAAGCATGGATATACATCACCGGCTTTCTGTTGCTGCCACTACTGTTCCTGCTCATCTATCTTCTCACCGGACTTAATTCATTATTGCATTACTCCGTTCTTTCCAGCAACTGGATCATGGGCACACCTGTTCTGATAACGGCACACACTATCCTGGTTCTGACCCTGTTGATTTTATTTCACCGGAAACTTACTGATCAGCCATAACTACTCCAGGCAAGAATGTTCTCATGGATGATACCTACGGTCTTCCTCCCTGCTGCTCTCCTTCGCACTTCCCATTTTTGAACCGAACCCAATCCCCAGTAAGATCACGGGCACCAGTCCGAAGAGCGTAGCCCAATATAAGGGTTTGAAAACATAATGATCGCCCATCTGCCACAACGTATGATTCAAATTGAACCGCGTAATCAATTCAACGGCACTACCGGATAAGGTTCCCACCCAGAGTGTACACCACCCGTAGGTGATACCGGCCAAATACATGTTCCTTTTCTTTGTAAGGATCGCCATCCCTGCCCGCTGTCCAAAAAAATATCCGGCCCAAAGGGCACCCGCTATCCCCACCAAAAGATGGAGCCCGAATTCAATGTACCAGAACAATGCTTCCCTGAACGGCACTCCTTCCATCGCAATCAAACTTACCCACAACCCATTTGCTATCAGTAGACCGATTAAAACACATCGGATGCCTAATCTGCCTCCCATTCTTTTTCCGATCATAAGATTAATCCTGTCCAATGCCATTAATGAATTAATAACCCACTTCTTTGTATATGCTACAAAAACAAAAAGGGCTTTCGCCCCTTTTATTCTTGATCCGTAAACGGATTAGTTAAAAGTAAATGTACCTGCTGACAAGACAACTTTATCATCGACTGCAATTTGAATATGCCCACTAGTGGCCGTACCCGGTATGATCACTGAAAGTGTGGTGGTCGTACAAGCCAGTACCGTAGCAGGAACTCCGTTGATGGTAACATGATTCTCGGATGGCACTGAACTGAAATTGGATCCGTTAATGGTAATGGTTGTATCTATTCCTTTTTCACCACTGGCAGGAGCAAAACCGGAAATCTGAGGTACAGTGGAGATCACTGTGAAGTTTGATGCTGCCGTTGCCGAAACACCATTCACCGTAATTTTAAATGCTCCCGTGGTCGCGTTGGCAGGAACAAGAACCGTCATCGTAGAGGCTGCCCCTGCCGTAGTTACAACAGCTACCGTTAACGGAACGCCATTGAGTGTAACAACATTATCCGAAACAATCGTACTAAAGTAGGATCCGTTGATGGTCACATTGGTTGGAGTACCTTCCTGCATGCTGGTCGGACTGAAACTAGTAATCGCTGGTGTTCCAGGTACCACCGTGAAACTGGTATCCGATTGCCCTGTCTTTCCATTCACCACGATGGTAAGCAAACCCGAAGAGGCATTCCCCGGAATAATCACCACCAGTTGCGTAGTGGTGGCCGAAACAACTGTGGCAACCATTCCATTAATAGAAACCAGGTTAGCTGACGGGGTCGGACTAAAATTAGTCCCTGTGATGGACACCGTAGTAACAATACCTTGTACCATACTGGTTGGATCAAAACTGGTAATGGCGGGCGATGATGAAGTAACAATGAAATTTGTAGCCGACTGCGTGGTCTTTCCTCTAACAACAACTTTAATCGGTCCGGTAGTAATCGTGCCCGGGAGGATCACCATCAGTTGAGTCGCTGTCGCGGAAACCACAGTGGCAGGAACACCATTTACGGATACTACATTTTCGGAAACATTCGTACTGAACCGTGTGCCGGTAATCGCTACCGTAGTGGTCATTCCTTCTACCGCAGTGGTGGGACTAAAACTTGTTATTGAAGGTGTTGTGTTAACAATGGTAAACTCGTCTGCTGACAAAACGGTGTATCCGTTAACCGCTACTTTTATTTTTCCAGATGTGGCTCCGGCTGGTAAAGTAACTACCAATTGATTGCCTGTAACAGCTGCCACCGTTAACACCACATCATTCAGTGTCACCACATTTTCGGAAGGAGTGCTGCTGAAGTTCTGGCCACTGATGGTAATCGTTGTGTTCACATCATCGTCAGCACTTATCGGAGAAAAACCGGTAATAGCAGGTAAGCCGTCAATGATACTCCATTGGCTAAAGTGATTAGTTTCGGTAGTAATGGTCTTCGTTGTTTCATCGACTTTAACAGTAGGCATGATCTGCCACGAGCCGTCTTCCTTCTTATACGCAATGGCCATTCTGGATAGAGGAATATTCTTTGTATCTTCCTCCGAATAGTGAAAAGACAGCGCCACCGGCTTTGCAAATTGTGTTCCTTCAGGCAATAGCGTATACACCTTTCCAACTCCTTTCGGTGCGGTTGCTTCCGTTGACTGTATCGATACCTGCGTACCCTCTGACATAGCTCCTGAAGGAATGCTGATTGAAACTGCTCCATCACTCGTCTTCAGTGCTCCGCCTTCGCTGCCAATTTGCGTGGTGGTGGTATTTTCCGGAGTTCCTTCCTCGTCATTACATCCATTGATGACGGCCATGGTAAAGGCAATCAACGTCATGGCGGCAAATCGTCTAATTGATACTTTATTATTCATAATTGGTTTTTGTTTTCATTTCAAAATGCAAGAGCAGATGTCACTCTATCCATCACTCTTCATCTTCTTGCTGAAACAAATTAACGCACGCTATTTCAGATAAGTTATGTATCTGAGAACATGGTCATTTATACTTAGTCAATGGCGCAAATGGAAAGATTTTGGAGAACTCCATTTCTAACAACTATACGGACATACGCCATTTTCAAAAGGGAATAGAGAACAGGAACGGCGGCATCCGCCAGGAGAGTCGCTGCACAATACGTAGTACGTCACCTGCATCCTCTACATTTTCCTTCGTGTGTCTTTGGCCTTTACACGTGCAAAGTTCACCAGCATGCCCACTACCGTAATGACCAATACGATCATGAGTGTTACTACTCCTTCCTTCATACTTCGATTGAATAAGTGCCCGCGACAGGCATTTCATTTCTGTTTTTCCTCATCACCTCGGAAATCCTGATCTGGCGCACTCACTTTACACCCATGATGTACAGGAAACGTACAGTGCTGAGCATTCCTTTTCATTGCGAATAACAGAATCCCAACAGGAAGCGACCGGATTTTCATTTTCAGGTTGTTAATAGCGCAATGTTTTTGCCATTTCGACTTCCTTTTCGCATTCGCCGGTAACGCCAGGCAACGTCACGGTAAATTTCGAGCCCTCACCTTCCCTGCTCTCCAACTCGATCGTTCCTGATAACCGCTCCACCAGCGTCTTCACAATAGCTAGTCCCAGTCCGTTGGATGTTTCTCCACCGGTAGGCCTTGCACTTAATTTCTTGAACCGTTTGAACATGATGGTTCTATCCTGAGCAGAAAAACCAGGTCCCTGATCTTCCACCGAGATGACAAACTGTTCCTGTTTCTTTTCAAGAACGATGCGTACTTCGGAATGCTCCGGTGAAAACTTCATTGCATTGGAAACGAGGTTATCCACGATTCTTCCGATATACTCACTATCTGACTTCACGGTTACCTGTTCCAGATGACGCATCACTTTTATTTTCTTGGCGGCACCGATTGCCAGTGCGGTATCCGTTCTTTCGCGAATGACCTGTGCGGCATCAAATGTGGTGAGTTCAGGAATCTGATTCTCCTCAAAGGCATGCACAGACAAAAGATCGGAGATGAATGACATTCCATCTGCAATGACACGGTCAATGAATTGAATATACTGTTTCTGCCCGGCAGAAAGTTCTCCATCAGACTTCAGCAGATTGCTGAGCCCCTGAATTTTATTCAGTGGTGCTTTCAGATCGTGGGCCACCACACTCATCAGCGCATTTTTCTCCTGATCGGATTGCAGCAACATCTCATTCTTTTTAGAAAGCAATCTTCCAATGGATTTCGTGCGTTTTACATTCAGCCACATAAACACCCAGATCACCAGAACGAATAATAGACCCACCCCAAACATGATTGCATGAAATTTACGTTGTTGCGCAATCACATGATTTTCGGCTTTCAGCTTTTGATTCTCCGTTTCACGGTTAAGAATCGTACGCTCGAATTCCAATTGGTTTTCCTGACGTACCACATCCAGGTTCTTCAACGTATCCTTGATCAGCAGGTATTGATTCTGATTATAAAGGGCAGCAAGCTGATCGTTATTTTTTTCATGGAGCTTCCAGAGCTGGAAATAAATATCGCGTTGCATCACACGATCATCCACCTTCTTGCTGTTGGCAATGGCTTCATCCAGCATCTTTTTTGCCCGGGAAACCTTTCCTTCACGAATGGCAATCTCGGCACTTACCAACAGCGCATTCGACAAAATGCGTATACTCTTGCGCTCGCGAATAATTTCAAGCGACACTTTCGCAATCGAATCTGCCTTGTGCACGTCTCCTCGCAACAAATAACTTTTAGCCAGGTAGATCCAGGTCTCCGCCAATTGAATTTCATCTCCCTGCAACCGACCAACCGAATCCGCTTTCAATAAATAATTCATGGATTTAGTTTCCAATCCCTGCTCAGCATATAACCTGCCGAGCATATGAAAGCCCGCCTGAATATTTCGCTGATTATGAAGACGGATACGGATAGCAAGTGCTCTCATGTGACTTTCCGCCCCCTTCTCGTAATTGCGCTGCGACTGATACAAATAGCCCAAACTCTGGTAACAATAAGCAAGGCCGGTGGAATCGTTGATCTTCCTGAAGATGTCGGTGGCTTTGGTAATATTGGGAAAGGCTTTATCAATCAATCCCTGTTCCTGAAAAACACGTCCCAGATTATTATACGTGTACCCAATTTCCGCTGAATCATTTTGTTCACGCGATACGGTAAGGGCCTTCATATAATAATCGTAGGCAATGATTTTATTGCCATTATAATTACTTGCAATTCCCGTGATATTCAACGCACGCGCGAGCCCCGTCTTTAACTGAATCGACTCTCCCAGCGAGAACGCCTGACGCGAAAGAATGATGGCTGTATCCGGATTGGCAAACCGGTATTCCCATGCCAGATCGTTGAGCAAATCAAAGCGCTGAAGATTCTTTGCCGACTGAAGTTTATCTTTTATCGATGCAATCTTCGATTGATTCTGACTGCTCGCAGATACACTATACAGTAGTGCGACCAATACTATCCCTAAAGAGAAACGGCTTTGCATAAATTATTGAACGACAAAATTAGACCTTCTCCCATTGATTTCCATTTATAGAGCCGTAACGAACACGATCCATCACTTATGTCAGAAGTCGATTTTGCAAAATACTCGTGACACGTGTTAACTACTCAATGAAGAAGTGCATTGGCTAATTAAAAAATAAATCATCTTTTTTTTCATTGCAGGTATTCCCTTCCCGTGTTTGCACAGCGCATTACCCAATAATCCTGAATTCCTTTTCACTGCACATCAATCCACATCGGGAAGCACCTCAAAAAACAATGTCTTTTCAGCTATGGAAGTCAGCAGCAGATCAATACTCTTTTCCTCCCCGATTACCTTATGAAGAAGGGCCAGCACTTCTTCATTTTTCAATATTGCTGCGAATTGTACCAGGCTGGTGTAAACCGCTATTTTAAAATGCAGTATTTGTTGAATGATGAAAACCAGGCATACATCCCGTTGCTTGCCGGGTTGCTTATCATGAAACACGATGGAGCGGTATTCATTGACAAGATCTTCGATGGTCTCGCATTTACAGGAATGGCCCGTAAGCTTCAACAACAGAAAGATCTTTTTCAAATCCAAAAGATGTTGCTGAATGTACATCGTTTGTCGTTCAAAAGCCTGTTGAAGTACAGGGCAGCTAATTTCAAATCGCATTTTCACAAAAGCGGAATGAAGGTACTGCTCCACCCACAGCATTTCTCGCATCTCTTCGGTAAAGAATTCAAGAACTTGCTCTTCCGTAGCTTCATGAAAAACCAAAGGCCTTTCGTGAGTGAGGAACATTTTTTTACTTTTTAGTCTTTGCTGATTTTTCACAACCTCCTGTTAAAAAATACCATGCCGATAATAAGACACCCGGTCATGCCGTTATTCATTCATAACTGACGATGATCTCCACCCTGCGGTTCAGTTCTGTTTGTTGATACTTGATTTGCTCTTCACCGTAGTAGTGAACCTCTATTTGCCTGGCCCCTTTTGAAATCAAAAATTATTCAATGGAACGCGCTCTTTTCTGACTCAAAATGGTATTGGTATGAGCTGTGCCGATGGCATCGGTGTGTCCTTTCAGCACATAGGAATAACCAACGTCCCGCTGCTGATTACCAAGCCATGTGGTTAATTGTTTTATCGCCGCTGCATTCAACACGAATGAATTGTAGTCAAAGTGAATCTCGGCTTCTGCACTCTGATGATTCAGCCCGGTTGCTACAGTACGATGGGTTTCCTTTATTTCAATATGAAAATCACGAACCTGATAATCGGGTGGAGAAAAGAAGTCGGTAGTCGTTGATTCGACCATAAGAAAGAGTTCTTCCGCTGTGGACTGGTCCGGTATGGTGAAGTATCCGTTACTGTCTGAAGTCACCATCGCCAACAGATTTCCATGGCTGTCGGACAGGTACACGTTTACGTTGGCTGCTCCAAGCTGATCCGGCCTGTTCAATTTACCTTTCACATCATAATGAGCACCGTAATTCCCCGGGATAAGGGAATCCAGAAAGATCCTTCTTCTCATTCCTATCAGGACAGGATTTTCCGCAAAAATATCTTCTGCTTTTTTCCTCTCCTGTTGCAGGCGGTGAAGCTGTTGTGTCTGAACTGCTGACAGCTGACGGTAGACCATGCTGTCCTGCCTTGTCAGTCCGATACGCTGAGTCGTCAGGGTATCGCGGTAGGAACGCATGACATACCGGTTGATGAAAGAACGTTCTTCCCAAGTCAGGGAAGTGTAATACGTATGGTGATCACGGTGCTCAAGAGTCGCATTCATTTCCGTTACCGTATCAGCAAACAAATACAGCTGAAG
>JAHEZH010000160.1:11277-13695 GCA_023251155.1 Flammeovirgaceae bacterium
GCTGAAGGCGTTTGATAAAGGCTTTCTCCGTTGCCGACAACTTCCTGTACGTTTCCTCGTCCTGTGCGGCGAGTTCAGGGCTCTGCACGTAGCGCTCGGCAGAAAGATTTCTGGCCATAATGCGATCCATTCTTCTTCGCTCACTTTCGGAGAGTTTATCGTACAATCCCTTTTCATCTGGTTCCATACGCAAATCGGCCACATTGTACGCGATCGCCTCGCCTACGGCAGGTTTGCTTAACAGGATTTTAAAATCCCTTTCCGCATCCATCGAATAAAAAATAAAGCGTCCGGTAGAATCGACCTCGACAACAGAAACCAGTTCTCCGGAATCATCCATCAACGCAACACTCACTCGTGCTTCCATTACCGAATGAATGGAACTGGTGATCTTTCCCGATATCCTGACCTTATTACTTGCCGATTTGCCAGTGTTCACCTGTCGCATTTCAAACCAATACTGGCTATCTCCCTCAGAGAGCTGCCATGCACCCATCATGTGTTTTTGTGCGGATCGGTGGTGGCTGATTTGGGTAATGAAGTATTTTTGTTGCGCATTCAGCTGCTGGTAGAAGGCAGAATCACCTTGTGATAACTTCACCTCACCCTGTTCATTCAGTAACGCACGATGAGTGATGAGGCGGTCGTATTTTTCCCGCCGCGTATACTCCATGGATTCATAACGCAGGGAATGACGTTGTTCCATTTCGAAATCAGGATCAGCACTATTTTCAGCATTCAGGTAGCGCTGCATTGCCCTGCTAAACTCTTTATCCGATTCCGACAGTCGTTCGTAGGAAGAGGGATCTTCCTGAAGGAGAAGCGGATTTTTTCCATATACCTCCTTTAAATACATCGAAGCGGATAACCGATCCACTCTGCGCTTCTCTTCCGGAGTAAGCTGATTATAAAAAAGCATATAATCTTCGTCTACGGGTAGCACACGGGCAAACTGTAATTGATAACGCGACAATCCGGTTAACGCAATGGTATAATCATTGACCAGAATATGATAGCGTTTACCTACCTGCAGATCCGAAAGGACAAACGCTCCTTTATTATCGGTCAAAATTTCCTTCACCAGCAAGCCATCATCCTCCATGACTTTTAATTTCTCTGCAGGAACAATCACGCCACTATTCCGCTTGGTAAGAATGGCGGCAAATTGAAGTTGATCATGATCACTGAATCCACCCGTCTCAACGGTATAGAGCACTTCCCATGCCTCCTTGTCATAGAACGCCATTTTACTTTTGGTCAGGGCCTTGATACTGCTGGATTCCAGCAATTCCTGTAACATCAGGAATCGTTTTTTCTGTATCTCCTCCGAAATGAATCCTTCCTGTTGACTACGGGCAATGACTTCTCCCTTTATTTTGATTTTCTCTTCCGGAGAGAGATTCTCATAATACAGCAGATCAAAGGTGTTGACCTGGTAGGCCGTATCGGGCATGATGACTTGCTGGGCGAGCCGGTCTACCAGTTGTTGCTCTTCACTGGATAATCGGTTGTAAAATGATTTTTTGCCGCTCTCCGATAATTCTTTTTTAACGACACTATACTCGTAATGCTCACGTGCAGTTACCGGATCAATGGTTTCCCTTCTTGCATTGTCGGGCAGCGGTAACTTGACGGGAGCATGGATAAAAGTCGTATCCAGCAAAGAAGAGAACAGATCGGCTTTTAGATTCCCTTCTGCAGGCACATCCAGGAATGAAGTATCCTTTTGTTGCTGTGCCATTTTAGCACGGAAAGAAAAAGGAATCTTATCCGACTTCAGTAGCTTCTTTAAATCCGGATCATCAAACGTGGCTTTTCGCACTAACACAATGGCGCGCTGTTCTTTCTTTAACAACACAGGACTGGGTTCTTCGAGCCCCCTCGAACCGTGTACCAGATCGGATAGCTTTAAGTCAAACGTAGGAATGCTGTCCAGGGAGACCGGCAGGAAATACTCAAACAGATCGGCCTGATAAGGGAAATAAAGTTCTCCGCTATTATATATTTTGCTTCCTATCTGTACAGAAAGCTGGTACTTCTTTTCAAACTGCAATTCAAATTTGAATGTACCTGTTGAGAGGTCGGAAACCTGTCTGCGATCATTGCCGGAGATGTCCTTGATCGTCACTACTGCTGTTACCGGATCTCCCGATTCCTTCTCTACTACTTTTCCTTTTAAAAGGAATAAGGCGGGTGAGGCATGAGGTCTGCTGATTTGAAAAACATCCTTCTCCCCGATCGATTTCTCTTTGAAATTACTGTGATGGAAAGAAGTAAAGTACCCGATGGAGCCGTTGGAAGTTAAATGGAAATAAATATCATCATCAAATGTGTTTATCGGAAAACCCATGTTCTTTACCTCACCCCAATTCCTGTCTTCCATTAAATGCGCAGAAAAGATATCGTAACCGCCCAGTG
>JAHEZH010000161.1 GCA_023251155.1 Flammeovirgaceae bacterium
GTGTGTATTAACAAAATGGATCTGGCCGATTATAGCAAGGACCGTTTCAATGAACTGGTCAACGAGTTCAATGCGTTTGCGGATCAGATCCGTTTTCCGCAGCAGGAAATTGAATTTGTGCCTGTCAGTTCATTGCATGGGGAGAACATTACAACACTTTCTTCACAGATGCCCTGGTACACCGGCAAACCATTGCTTGAGATCCTGGAAAACATGGAAGTACACAAACGTCTTCATGAAGCTCCTGCCCGCTTCCCGGTGCAGTACGTGGTTCGCCCGCGTAACGAAGAGCATCATGACTTCAGGGGCTATGCAGGCCGCGTATCCAGCGGACACTTTGACGTGGGCGATGAAATAGTCGTGCTTCCCTCCTTGCAGAAAACAAGTATCACCGGCATACATCAATTTGAAAATCAACTGACTACTGCCGATGCCAGACAGTCGGTGGTGTTCACGTTAAAAAACAATGTGGATATCAGTCGCGGTGATGTGATCGTAAAAGCGTCAGAGCAATTCGAACCAAAGAAAGAACTGGAATCTGAAATCTGCTGGATGGATAATCAGCCGCTGATAAATGGGAAAACGTACTTACTGCAACACGGCACCACTATCTCTAAAGCAAAAGTCACTTCGATCGATTTTGTACAGATACCATCCACCCTTGAAAAGAAATCCGCTGACTCACTGCAAATGAATGACATCGCGCATATCAAACTAAAAACCGCTAAAGCACTGGCGGTGGATTCTTTTGAACGTAACCCTAGCAACGGAGCGTTTATTCTGGTAGACGAACACACCGACAAAACGGTGGCCGTGGGAATCGTACGGTAAGATTTGAATCTATACTAAAAGAAAAGGGACCGGAATTTATCATCCGGTCCCTTTTTTTTATTGAAACAAACCTGTTAGTTCTTCTTGTAGTACTGCATCGCCTCAGGTATCCATCCCTGAATATCTTTGATACGGGTTTCATGTGAAGGGTGAGTTGAAAGGAATTCAGGAGGCTGAGATCCACCACCCAATGTACTCATGCGTTCCCAAAACGAAGGAGCCTGGTTAGGATCATATCCGGCCATCGCCATGAAGATCAAACCAATATGATCGGCTTCTGACTCATTGCCACGGGAGAATTTCAATGTCGCTACGTTGGCTCCCACACCTACTGCCTGCATAAAGATCTGCTGTGTCAGAGTTGGGTTAGCGCCCAGGGCACCACTCAGTGTTCCCAGCAATCCATTAGCGATCATACCTTCGCTCATCCGCTCGCGGCCGTGATTGGCAATGGCGTGAGCTACTTCATGCCCCATTACAATCGCTACTCCGGTTTCATCCTTGCACACCGGAAGAATGGCAGTGTAGAAAGCCACTTTGCCACCAGGCATACACCAGGCATTCACTGTTTTATCATCCTGGATCAGATTGAATTCCCAATTGAATCCGGCAAGCTGGTCGGAAGCACCTTTACTCGCCATGTATTGTTCCACCGCTTTCTGAATTCTTGATCCTACGCGCTTGATCATCTGCACTTTCTCCTGATCGGTTGAAAGTTTACTTTCAGCAAGTACTTTTTTGTATTCATCGGCCGACATGGTAATGATTTCACTGTTGGAAACCAGGTTGAGTTGTTTGCGGCCCGTAACCGGCACAGTAGCACAGGAATAAAACCCTAAAAGGATGATCTGGAGGTAAACGAATTTTTTAAGCATTGTTGTATTAAGTAAAGAGACCAAAGGTAAGTAATTGTACCAACAAGATATATAAAAATGGTGCCTGCCCTGGAAGGCACTTCCCGCTGTTCCTTTGATAGTGTTAAACAACACCTCTAAAGACATTTTAATATAAAAAGTAGGCTGAGGCATTGTTATTGTGCCTAAATTTGATCCAAACATGCTGATAATTCCCATGAGAGTATTTGCCATTGGCCGTAACTATGCCGAACACATTAAAGAACTGAATAACGAACGTCCGGATGAGCCGGTGATTTTCACCAAGCCCGACACCGCCATTTTGCGGAACAATGCTCCCTTTTATTATCCGGAATTCTCTAAAGACATTCACCACGAAGTAGAGCTGGTGTTAAGAATCAGTAAAGAAGGTAAGAATATCGAACCTCAGTTTGCCCACAAATATTTTGATGCGATCGGTGTGGGTATCGATTTTACGGCACGCGATCTTCAGCAAAAAGCAAAAGAAAAAGGGTTGCCATGGGACATTGCCAAAGGGTTCAATGGCTCCGCTCCTATCTCGGATAAGTTTATACCCGTGGGCGATTTTAAAGATCTTGCCAATATTAACTTTAAGCTGGAAATAGACGGGCAGCTGAAGCAGCAAGGAAATACGAGCCTGATGCTTTTTCCGTTTGACTATATTATTTCCTACCTGTCCAAATTTTTTACTTTAAAAACCGGTGACTTGATTTTTACCGGCACACCCAAGGGTGTGAGTGCTGTTACTATCGGAAATAAATTATCTGCTTACATTGAAGATGAGAAGTTGCTGGAATTTGAAGTTAAGTAATGTTTACCTGATTGTCGTATTCAACGTGGCTGTACAAGGAGCCATTGCGCAATATCGTTTGCTCGAAAAAGACAGTGTGCCTCTTGCCAAAAAAGCCGATGCTTACCTGTTCCCCATACAACCGGGCACTACTGCTGTTCTATCGGGCACGATGGGTGAGCTGCGCAACAATCACTTCCATGCCGGACTTGATATTGATACCTACGATATCGGGGAGAACGTTTACAGTGCGCAGGATGGATATGTGTCGCGCGTGCTTGCTAATCCGTTTGGTTATGGAAATGCACTATATGTAACACATCCCGATGGCAACACTACCCTGTATGGCCACCTTGAAAAATTTGAAGGGGCAGTGGGTGAACATATCCGCAAACTTCGCTATCAAAGAAAAACCAACGACATCGATGTGTTCTTTTCTCCCGGCCAGTTTCCGGTGAAGAAGGGAGAAGTGATTGCCATATCCGGTAATACCGGTGGCTCGGGTGGGCCTCACCTGCACTTTGAAGTGCGTAATAAGAACAACGAGGCGATCAATCCGCTCCTCTATAGTTTCGCAGAAGTCAAAGATGATATCGCACCATTGGTTTCCAGGATTGCAATAAAAACCATGGACATTAACTCACGTGTCAACGATCAGTTCGGCCGGCTGGAATTTTCGGTCGTCCGTAATGGCGACAGCTATACTTTTCCTCAACCCATCTTAGCCAATGGACGCCTGGGTATAGAAATCCTGGCCGATGACAAGCTGGCCACTGCACGTTTCAAGTATGGTATCAATTATATTGAAATGCTGGTCGATAATGAAGTGGTATTTACACAGACCATTGATAAAATCGATTTTGAAGAAACCAGGCGCATACTTACGCTGATGGATTTCAAAACACTGGAGATGAAGGGTACCCGCTTCAATAAACTGTACGTAGATGATGGGAACAGCCTGAAGTATTACCATCCATCGGCCAAAAGAAAAGGCATCGAAGTGAAGGACAAAGAACGTGATGTGTTGATTCGCCTGAAAGATTTCAACGGTAACCAGAGTACGGTAAGCTTTAAGCTCAAACCCACTGCGATTGCTCCGAATACACCATTTCTTGCGGATGCAACCCGACCAGTGGACGTAGATGTGCAGGAAAACACAATGCGGGTTACTATTAAAAAATGCGTGAAGGCTGATAGCCTGATCACCGTATGGTCGAAAGGGAAAGGTGAGCCGTTCAGTCCCTCCTATTCCGGCAATAATCAAAATGTTTATTTACTGAACTTGAAAACCATTCTTCCTGACTCCATCAAAAGCTGCCAGGAAACCGTGAAGCTGAATATTAAAGACCGCATTCCATCTGAAACCAATTATAAATATTACGGAGACTGGGTAGAGATCAATTTTCCCAACCAGGCATTGTACGATACCGCTTACCTTGCCCTGACACATGAAGTAGCCGGCAACAAAGAATCCTTTCGCATCGGTAATCATACCATCCCCATGCATAAGAGCATGCAGGTGGCATTGAAACCAAGTCTTACCTACCCTGCAAGCAAAGACCTGGGTGTTTATCGCAAGGAAGGAAAAGGCTATAGCTTTGTATCCAGCGAATGGCAGGGAAACAAAGTGAAGTTCAGCACACGCGAGATGGGCGAATACGTTTTTCTTCGTGACACCATTCCACCCGGCATAGCCAGGATCAGTATCACGGAAACTTCCGCACGACTGAAGATCAAAGACAATCTTTCGGGTATTGCGTATTATGAAGCAAACATTAACGGACAATGGCTGTTAATGATTTATGATTACAAAACCGGTATTGTCAAATCAGAACGCCTGGACGAAAAGAAATTGCTCAAGGGTGATTTTGAACTGAAAGTAGTTGACAATGCCGGGAATGAGAGTATCTTCAAGTATAAAATACCTTAATAACCATGGCACTAAAAGCAGGTGATAAAGCACCCGATTTCAAAACCACCGATCAGGATGGAAACGAAGTAAAACTCTCTTCTTTCAAGGGAAAGAAAGTGGTACTATACTTCTATCCCAAAGACATGACCCCTGGCTGCACCGCACAGGCATGCGACCTGCGCGATAATTATAAAGCATTGCAAAAGACAGGATATGAAGTACTTGGTATCAGCACGGATACCGAAAAACTGCATCAGAAGTTTATCGCCAAAGAGAAACTTCCGTTCACTCTCTTATCCGATACCGATAAATCGGTACACGAAAAATTCGGCACCTGGGTAGAAAAATCAATGTACGGAAGAAAGTACATGGGAACGGCGCGCACTACCTTCGTCATCGATGAAAAAGGAGTCATTGAGGAAGTAATCGAAAAAGTAGATACTAAAAATCACACCAGCCAGATACTAAAAACAGCGACCACTAAAGCGGCTGCCAAGGTGAAGGCGGTAGCTAAAAAGGCGGTAAAGAAGGTGGCGAAGAAAACGACAGCCAAAAAGAGGTAACGCGCTTTCTATCCAACGGAAATAATACCCGGAAAGCGTGAAGTGAAAAGGTGAGGTACCGAAATCGATTTTTAATTCACTAACCCAGCAATTCTATCCTCTTTGTTGAAGGGGATCAGTTATCACTCCTTAAGATCACCCTACCCGGATATTTCTTGGTCACGCCATGTTCATTGTACACCTCCACTCCATTTACCCACACGTGCATTATCCCTGTTGAAATGGCCTGCGGATCCTGGATGGTAGAATGATCGGTTACGCGGGAGGGATCAAATAAAACGAGGTCTGCATAATTACCCACCTTTATTTTTCCACGCTTCGGAATAGTTAAGTTCTCAGAAGCCAGTCCCGTCATCTTATAAATAGCTTCAGCAAGGGTGAGCATATGGGTTTGCAAAACATAATGGTTCAACACTTTGGTAAAAGCACCAAACCCGCGAGGGTGTCGCCCCGAAGAAGAACCATCCGAACAGATATTGGTGTAGTTCCATTTCATCAATTTCTTCACGTCTTCTTCTTCCATACTGGTAGCTACTATACTTCCGTCACACTCCTGTCCTTTCGTATCACATTGATCCAGGCGCCTGATCAATTCTAGTAACATTTTCTCGGGTGTCTTCTTTTCCAGCAAGGCCACTTCGGCCAGGCTTTTTCCATTGTAGTCCGGATTGGGTTCATAACGACTGAAGATAATGCCTTCGGGAGAGGTAATTGCTTTCAGTATCAGCGCGGCCTCTTTTTCATCAGTGAAGTTCCGCTCCGGAAATAAAACACGTATGGTGGATGACCAGTAGGTGTACGGGTATATATCGGCCGTGATCTGAATTCCCTCGTTCCTTGCTTTATCCAGAATCTGTAAAGTAGTATCTGCCTTACCCCACAAGCTGCGCATGGCTAACTTAAGATGACTGATCTGCACCGGAATCTTTACTTCTCTTCCTATGGTAATGATTTCATCCAATGCATCCCAGAAAAACCGGTCTTCACTGCGCAGGTGACTGATGTATCTTCCATTAAAGTCAGGCAATACTTTTGACAATGCCATCACTTCATCTTTGTGCGAATAAATTCCGGGATCATATTCTAAGCCGGTAGACAATCCAAACGCTCCTGCTTCCATGTCGGCTTTCAATAGCTGAATCATGGAGTCGACTTCCATGACCGTTGCATGACGCTTGAAGTCTTTCCCCATTACCCGGTCACGAATGGAATTATGGCCGCTATACGAGCCGATATTTATGGATACTGCACTGTCCGCTAATTTTTTATAATACTCCCTTAATGGCGTGTAGGATCCCCCATCCTGTCCGATAATGATTGTGGTGATTCCCTGACTCACTACGGCAAGTGCTTCCGGCTCCCGATTTAAACCCGACGCATGATGACTGTGTGTATCGATAAATCCGGGAGACAACGCCAGGCCCTTTGCATCAATAGTCTGATCAGACACAGCTTTTGAAAGATCCCCGATAAATGCGATGGTGTCTCCGTTGATACCAACATCTCCACGCAAGGAGTCTCCCCCCGTGCCATCGTAAATGACGGCCTGGCGAATAATGGTATCAAACTTGGGTTTCTGACAACCGAAACCAATAGCGATCAGCAGTAGTAGTAACGACTTCTTCATCCCTCAATATATGATGCAACGTGCTAAAACAAAAGCCAATGGAAGAAGCAGTTTCATCGATCAAAGCATACATCGCACAACACAACTAAAAAGGGTAAACTCTTCCAACGCTGAGAGGCAATACACAATTTTACTTCCCCGACAAGGGGACTAACTTCGCTTTCAGGTCTGGATCAGGCATGTTTTTGTCGAAAGGAAACATGGGGCGCTTGATGCGTTGAAAAGGAAGTCTTTCCAGATCCTGATCAACTCCACCTGGGGTTAGCGCCATGACCCAGTCGGCACGCATATCGTAGAGCTCCGGCACCAAGTAGCCAATCTTGACCACTACAATGTCTGTGTTACGCGGATCGAGTCGAAGGCGCGTAAAGTCGGTTTCCTTGTGATACGGTTTACGTTTCGCAGTCACAATCACGTTAACACTTCCGGATTTCACTACTACTTCGGTTTCGGCATGCTCATCGCCCTGTACAATTGACTGTACTGTTCCTTTCAGCTTTACGGGCGGTGCGAAACGGGAATCAATAGCCGCACCTACATACTCCTCTACCTTTCCTCCTACTCCCACCTGTAATGCCTGTACTACCAGCTTCGGACCCGGTATGGAAGCATAGATGACGGATGGACCTTTTTCCGTTTTGAACGCTGGTCGCAAGAGTAGTTCATTGAGTGTCCACGTTACATCACCCGCACCACCGGCTGTAGGGTTATCGCCCATATCACTGATCAGAAAAGGATGTTTATCGCTGGCTACTGCTTTATCCAATGCTTCCTTAAGCGAGGCAACCGGGGCTATAAATTCAAACTCGTTTCTCACTTTCCAAAAGTGATTGGCCAATGCTTCTGCTGTTGAAGTTACTTTCTTTTCGTCATCGCCTGTTACCATTACAACGGCATGATTACGTGGCTCATCCGCCCATGCATAACCAATCCATATCGCGGCATCACTAATGCCTTCCTGCGCAGCAGCGGGTGCCACTTGTGCATACAAACTCTTCCCGGGATCAACGCGTGTACTGGTCTTTTCGCCTGGCAGTAATATGGGTACTTCGATATAGGCTTTGTATGCCGGCTTGCCTTTACCATTTTCTATCCGCGAAAGCAGAAGATCTACGGCACGCTTGTCCGACTGCATTGCATCTTCATGCGGAGCCATGCGATAACAGGTAATCAGGTCACTGTTCTGAGCCAATTGCCAGGAGACATTACCGTGAAGATCCATGGACGTGGAGATGATGGTTTCATTACCGACTACTTCGCGGATGCGCACAATCATGTCTCCCTCCGGATCATCTAAGCCCACCACACTCATTGCACCATGTATGTCGAAGAACAATCCATCATAAGGAAGATTTTTCCTGAGCCGTTCTAGGGTTTGCTTCATCAGCGATTCATACGCTTCACGTGTTACCGCTCCTCCAGGTATAGCTCTGCCGGTAAGTGCGGGGAACCAGGTGGCTCTCTTACGATCCAACGAATCCGTAGCTAAAAAAGGATAGGAAGTAAAAACGGTATCCCCTGTTTTGGCATGAAATGCCTCTTCCTGTGTTAATGCCGGTGAGAAGGTGCTCGACTCAATGGATAATCCAGCGATAGCGATACGTGGACGCTTTCCGCTGTCCGAAGGCTTGCACTGCCATACAGCTCCACCACTCACCACCAGTAACAGTAAACATAATCTTCTCATACGATCCCGCTTTTACATTGAGGTGAAATATAGAAAATCAGGGGTGACGGGCCATCACCGTTTTATACTACCGGCAATTTGAATTGTAATACTTCACAATGAACTCCATATCATTTTTGCGAAAATCCTTACTCTCAATTTTCTCCACCAGATCCGGACAGTCACTAAAGTACTTGGCCATGTCCTTTCGAAAAGTGATTTCGCTGGGGCGCTTTAATTCTCCCTTCTCGTTTTGCAGAATGAACTTCTCTACCGAATACGTGAATCCTCCTGTAGTCATTCCTGGGGATGAATAGAAACCGGATGATCGCTGAGTGAAATAATAGTTAAAGAGTTTTAGTCGTCCGTCAACGATTATTCTCAGAAATATATTCTTCGAAGAGGCAAAAACATTGCCTAGTCCTAGTGTGTTGGGTACCGATATCATCCGCACTTTCTCTGCTCCGAATTCAAATTGTATTTCGCGTGCCTGATCCGGCAGAAGCACTTTCTTTTTTCCGTTAGCATCAATGTACTTGATCTTCTGTTGCAGTCGTTCAAAACTGAGTTCTCCGGATATCCATTTGGGAGAAATGTTGAAAGTGACATTTAAGGTATCTTGCTTGAAGATAATCCGGCCTTTTACTTTGTCTGAATAGGCCAGAAGGCTGCAGGTAGTCATCCATACCAATAAAACGAGCTTAACGCTATTGACGGAATGGAAAGTACGCTTAATTCATGAGGAAAAACAGGGTTGATGGGACCGGGTAAAACTACGCGTTTCGGGTCATTTTTATCTTTCTTCATTGAAAAAATGAGACAAACTTCTCCGGTCTCTATTCTCTACAGGAACAGACCGGTATAAAATGGGCCCAAGATGCGGATGGCATTTAGATTCCTCCTGAATCTCAAGGAGATAAGGGATGATAGTAAATATCCTCCCCTATTTCTTTTGCAGCATCCCAAAATTCCACCCATCTTCGCAGGCAAAATCTATTTAGCTCACACAATGGCAAAAGAATACGATCTTATCCAACTCAAAAAAATTGCTTCACAGGTACGCAGAGACATTGTCCGCATGGTTCACGCCTGCCAGTCGGGCCACCCTGGTGGTTCTCTTGGCTGCACTGAATTCTTTGTAGCGCTGTACTTTACGCAGATGAAGCACGATCCCAAGTTCAACATGGATGGCAAAGGCGAAGACCTATTCTTCCTTTCCAACGGGCACATCTCACCGGTTTGGTATTCCGTATTGGCACGTGCCGGATATTTTGAAGTAAGTGAGCTGGCTACTTTCCGCAAGCTGGGTTCACGGCTGCAAGGTCACCCGGCTACCCATGAACACCTTCCGGGGATCCGCATAGCTTCCGGTTCTTTGGGACAAGGATTGTCAGTTGCCCTGGGTGCTGCTCAGGCTAAAAAATTAGACAAAGATGATCGTTTCGTTTATGTATTGATGGGCGATGGTGAGCAACAGGAAGGCCAGGTATGGGAAGCCGCAATGTATGCCGCTCATAACAAAATGGACAATGTGATTGCTACTATTGACTATAACGGTCAGCAGATTGATGGCCCTGTAGATAAGATCCTGTCACTGCTTGATCTGAAAGCAAAATGGGAATCGTTCGGATGGATTGTACAGGAGTTTGAAGGTAACGATATGCAGGCAGTGATTGATGGACTGGAGAAAGCAAAATCACTGGCAGGCAAAGGCAAGCCGGTAATGAACCTGATGAAATCAGCGATGGGCTTTGGTGTTGACTTCATGGTGGGCACACACAAATGGCATGGTGCTGCTCCTAATGATGAAGAGTTAGCGAAAGCACTGGCTCAACTTGAACTGACACTTGCTGATTATTAAGATCTCCATTTACATCTACCCACTTTCACGAAAGAAACAACATGATTAAATATAGCTTCACCGAAAAGAAAGACACCCGCTCCGGCTTTGGAGCTGGTCTTCATGAACTAGGTAAAACAAACAGCAATGTGGTGGCCCTGACAGCCGACCTTACTGGCTCCCTTAAAATGGATGCCTTCAAAAAAGATTTCCCTGAGCGCTTCTTCCAGATTGGTATTGCCGAAGCCAACATGATCGGTATCGCTGCCGGTTTATCCATCAGCAACAAGATCCCTTTCACCGGTACGTTTGCCAACTTTTCTACGGGTCGTGTTTACGATCAGATCCGTCAATCAGTCGCTTACTCAGGTAAAAATGTCAAGATCTGTGCATCTCACGCAGGTTTAACGCTGGGTGAAGACGGTGCCACCCACCAGATACTGGAAGACGTAGGCATGATGAAAATGCTTCCCGGCATGACGGTAATTGTACCTGCTGACTACGCCCAGACCAAGGCAGCTACTATCGCGTTGGGTGAACATGTAGGCCCTACTTACCTCCGCTTTGGCCGCCCTAACTGGCCGATCTTTACAGCCGGTCGCCCCTTCATTATTGGCAAGGCAGATAAGATGATCGAGGGTAAAGACGTTTCCATCTTTGCCAATGGCCACATGGTATGGCAGGCGATTGAAGCCGAAGCTATCTTAGCAGAAAAAGGAATCAGTGCAGAAGTAATCAATATTCATACAATCAAACCACTCGATGTAGAAGCCATTCTTGCTTCCGTACAAAAAACAGGTTGTGCCGTTACCTGCGAAGAACACCAGATCAACGGTGGTCTTGGAGATAGCGTAGCGCAAGTGTTATCGCGCTTCAATCCATCGCCTATTGAAATGGTGGCCGTGAATGATTCATTTGGTGAAAGTGGCCCTCCGCTGGATCTGTTAAAGAAATACGGATTGAGTCCTTCCAACATTGTTGAGGCTGCTGAGAAAGCAATTAAAAGAAAGAAGTAAGAGAAAAGTTAACAGAGAGGCTGTTCGCGAAAGTGAGCAGCCTTTTTTTTATGACTCGAATGCAATTACCATAAGGGTAAAAAGGTCACCAAACTTTAAGAAAGTTGATGACTTCAACCGTGTTTAATTTCGGCTGAATGCCTGAATTCAGATCTCCATACTAACCACTGTTGCAGGCTGAATTGTTACCGATTGTTAAAACAGAAACCTCTCTATCTTTAGCAGCGTTAAAAAGTGCAAATATTTATTTGCATGAAACCCCTTTACACATTTCTACTTCTTACTATTTCATTCTTCACTGCTGCACAACAACCCGAAATGGTTGAGCCTGGCCTTATATCCAACGGTGGTGTTTTTGGTTTTACATTATCGGATAAAGGAGACGAGGCATTTTGGGTAAACTCAAATGGAGCGAGAGACACATTGATTATTATGCGTTCGCAAAAGATCAATAACGTATGGCAGAAACCAGAGCGGGCATCCTTCTCTGGTCGTGCAGAGTGGAAAGATATTGACCCTGTTTTTTCGCCTGATAATAGGATGATTCTCTTTCAATCCAACAGGCCAGTAGAAAGCAAGCCGGACAGAAAAGGGTTTGACATCTGGGGTGTGAAGAAAACAAAAACGGGCTGGAGCAAACCTTACCATCTTGGCGATTCCATCAATACCGATGCTTCCGAATCATTTGCCTCGATTACTAACAATGGAACTATTTATTTCATGAAAGATAATCCGGACGGCATCGGCTCATCGGACATTTATGTGTCGAGGTATGTGAACAGGCACTATCAAAAGCCAGTGAATATTGGAGCACCCATCAATACCAACTTCAGAGAGTCCAACCCCTACATATCACCCAAGGAAGATTACATCATTTATTTCTCCAGTGACACAACAGGACTTGGTGATGTAGACTTGTATATCAGTTTCAGAAAAAACAATCAGTGGAGTAAGCCCCAATCATTAGGAGCATCAATCAATACCAAGGTAGGTGAATTCTGCCCCTTCGTTCACCAAAAACAAAAACGGCTCTATTTCTCGCGCACACAACAAAAGCCTGACGGTAGACGTGTGGAGGATATCTACTCGATCCCTTTTGATGTGGAGAAGTACAGGTAGATAAAGCCCGGGGCAGGCTTCTGTGATACTCCAGATCAGCATAGTGTTTGCCTTTTTCCGGCAGGCATCCCTGAGTTCAGGAATGTGAGAAACACTGGTGCGGCAAGCTTTCGGGATAATGGGAAAGCTTGCTACAACCTGAGGCTGGGTTTCCAACATTATAAACACGTTTGATGAAAGTACATTAAAAGCATACTATGGCTACAAGGACTCATCCCCATTTTTTAAATTGAAACATTCAATCCGTTTGACTATTTAAGATTTTTGAAAATGATAGTTTCGAGATAGCGCTACACCAACAATGTTAGCTGCCGCACAACTAACCCATTGCGCTTCACTCGATTTCTGCTTTGCGCAAAAGCCGTTAACATAAAATCTCTTAAGAAGCCTATCGTATTCACTATCTTACTTTTTGAATTAACCTAAACCCATGAGAAAGATAGTAACCCTACTCCTGCTTGCGTTCAGTCCATATCTGTTGTGGGCGCAATCCAGAACCATCACTGGCTTTACCAAAGAATCAGCCGATGCGGAGACCAAACTCGAAGAGAAATTTGACAGCCAGCTCAACGCCGGTAACCTGAATCAATGGATGAAAAGGCTCACGGCCAAGCCCCATCACCTCAGTTCTGTATACGGTAAACTGAATGCCGAATTCATTCGTGATCAGTTTCGCAGCTGGGGCTATGAGGCGGAGATAGAAACGTATAAAGTACTTTTCCCTACACCCAAACTTCGTCTGCTGGAGCTGACCGGCCCCACCAGATACAAAGCAAAACTGGCTGAACCTCAACTGAAGGAAGATGGCACATCGTCACCCACTGATCAGTTGCCTACCTACAATGCCTGGTCGCCCGATGGTGATGTTACTGCCGAGCTGGTGTTTGTCAACTATGGAATACCTGATGACTACGAGCAACTGGAGCGCATGGGCATAGACGTGAAAGGCAAGATTGTGATTGCTAAATACGGTGGCTCATGGAGAGGGATCAAACCAAAAGTAGCCCAGGAGCATGGTGCGATTGGTTGCCTGATTTATTCTGATCCGGAAGACGATGGTTATACCCGTGGTGATGTCTATCCCAAAGGACCATTCCGCCCTAAGGACGGAGTACAACGCGGATCGGTATTGGATATGCCCATTTATCCGGGCGATCCATTAACACCGGGTGTCGGTGCAACAGCGGATGCCAAACGCCTTACTCAGGCGGAAGCAACCAACCTTATTAAGATTCCGGTATTGCCCATCTCGTATGGAGATGCCCTGCCGTTACTCGAAGCATTGACTGGTCCAGTCGCTCCGGCCAAATGGAAAGGTGCATTGCCTATCACCTACCATATTGGACCAGGTCCGGCCAAAGTTCACCTCAAGTTACAGTTCGACTGGAAGATGGTCGACTGTCTGAATGTGATTGCCAAACTGAAAGGAAGTGA
>JAHEZH010000162.1 GCA_023251155.1 Flammeovirgaceae bacterium
GAATACGGTTACGCTCTCTAATCCGATTAATGTGCTTGTGTATAACCTGAACCTTTTTATCGACCGCGACTACTGGAATATCTACCAACAGGCAAATAGTAACCCCAACCGGGATAGCAATCCGTATATGAAAAAGGTTGTGTTTGAGTATTTTTCAAACCGGCTCACCTTCACCGACTATAAGGTGAAGATTAAATACAGATTACCTGGTAAGAATGTGGTTACCTCCGAAAAAGAAATCACGATCGATTACAAGTATTAGCAAAGGATAAAAAAGCAAAAGCCAGTCAAAACTGGCTTTTGTATTTTATGGTATGCGAACGGAATAATGGACTTCGTCTAGCCATTATCAATCCATGTATCAACCCATGAATGGAAATAAATTCTCCTTTCAAGTCAGCCTCGCTGTTGAAGACTTCTCGCAGCTTTTCATCAATACACTTATTGCCTTCAAAATCACGTTGCCAACTGTAGAAGTAGTCAATGATTTGGCGCCGGCTGTAACCTGCTTCAATCAAAGCTGCTAGCCATCGATGCATGTGCTCGGTGATAAATTCAGAATTGGAGGGATTATCCGCCACGCAAAGAGCGAATAATGTTTTCACACTTCCTTCCGCCAAAGTGATCAATCGATCCTGCTCTTCAATGTTCATTGCCTGTTAGGATTAGTCGTTTAGATATCAGAACAAAATAATGCCAAACCAGTTGGTAACTTTCCTTAACCCAGGACGATAAGGGGCACTAGCATCTATAGTGATATTAAAATGGAACGATTCACACCGTTTCCTCGTGCAAGCACATGAATGTGAGCCGATCCTTTGCGCGATGTTGCCACCGAGGAGCATTAGGTAAAAGCAGTGTAGGATTACCCTGGCAGCTACCATTAACTATCAGAAAGCAATAGGCAATTACCAGGGGCAACTCCCTGTTCATTCCTTTGATTGGTTCCGGATCATTTTACGGAACGATCATTATTGGAATTTTGATCCCTTCAATTAACCCATTCAGCGTTTCCCTGTTATCATCCCCTCTGGTTTTACCCACCACAATCAGGTGGATGTTGTTTTTCTTTAAAAAATCTTCAATGCGGTCACTTACAAAGCCGACTTCAGTTCTGAATTCGTAAGATACCGGATGGTTATGCAGAAGCTCCTTTTCGATGAGCGAAAAGTCATGGGCTACCAGTTCTTCCATTTTGCGTTTGGTGGCCAGGGCTTCACCACTTTTGGATTGCAGCAACCGAAAGGTATATAATATAACAACGTGAGCCTGGAGTGGTTCGGCCATCCCGATTGTCCATGTGAGGGCGTGGCGCGAGGATTCGGAAAAATCAATCGCACACAGGATGGTAAGTGATTGCTTATTTTTGAGTAGGGAATGACCATTCATGGTACGAACATAGCACCTTATCAAAAAGGCGGTCCCGATATTTATCAACTCAAAAAATGACTTTTGTCAGGTATTGCGATAGGGTTAACTTGCATCTTGCAAAACCGCTTGTCTATGCCTCATTCATTTGTGTCCAGTGATGTTTTTCGCGAGATTTTTCAAAGCATGTCAGAAGGCATTCTGATTGTGGACGAAGAAGGTACCATTGTATCGGCCAACCCGGTAGCCGAAGCCATTTTTGCATTTGAGAAGAACGAGCTCAACGGAATGACGTTGGAAAAGCTACTCCCCGAACGCTACCGCGGGGCCCATGTGCACATGCGTAAAGGATTCAATGCGCATCCTGAGCCTAGAAGAATGGGTTTTGGCAGAGACCTGACGGCGCTGCGAAAAGACGGAAAGGAGTTTCCGGTAGAAATCAGTTTGAGCTATACACAGGCACGGGGCAACCTATTGGTGATGGCTTTTATCAGCGATATATCGCAACGCAAGAAGGCGGAAGATGCGCTGAAGCGAAGTGAGGAGCAGCTGATTGTGTATGCCGCCGAGCTGGAGAAGAAAGTACAAATGCGCACCGAAGCCCTTCACAAAACCATTCAGGAGCTGGAAAATGAAGTGAGTGAACGCAAGAAGGCCGAAGAGGAAGCACGCAAGGCATTGGAAAAAGAACGCGAGTTAAACGAATTGAAGTCACGCTTTGTGTCGATCGCTTCGCATGAGTTCCGTACACCACTCAGTACCATTCTCAGTTCCATTTCACTCATCGATCAATACAAACAGAAGGGAGATCTGGAGAAGATCGATAAGCATACCCACCGCGTGCGGTCTAACGTCAACCACCTGACGGGAATATTGAATGACTTCCTCTCACTGGGGAAACTGGAAGAGGGCAAGCTGGACGTCATTCGCGAACAGGTACATCTCAATGAATTATTTCACGATATCGCCGAAGAGCTAAAGGCCTCCCTGAAGGAAGGTCAGGAGATCGTAATTGACTTAAAGACCAGTCATACCGAGTTGAACACCGACATACGTATCCTGCGCAATATTCTTTTCAACCTGTTATCCAACGCGAGCAAATACTCGGAAGTAAATCAGCCGATACAGATCAATTGCTTTGATGATTCGCGCAACCTGATTATTCAAATCAAAGATAAGGGCATTGGCATACCGGCAGAAGATCAGAAACACCTGTTCGATCGTTTCTTTCGTGCCAGTAATGCAGCGAATATACAAGGCACAGGTCTGGGGCTTAACATTGTAAAGCGGTATATTGAATTACTGAACGGACAAATTGCTTTTGAAAGTGAAGATAGCAAGGGTAGCACATTTACAGTTTCCATACCATTAACATCCAGAAAGTGATGAAGAAGATCTTATTGATTGAAGACAACGCAGAGATACGTGAAAACACAGAAGAGATTTTGAAGCTGGCTAATTTCGAAGTGGTCACTGCCCCTAATGGTAAGATCGGTGTGGATGCCGCCCAGCGCGAAAAGCCGGACCTGATTGTGTGTGACATCATGATGCCCGAGCTGGATGGGTATGGCGTATTGCATATACTGAGTAAAAAACCGGAGACGGCACGTATTCCTTTTATATTTCTCACGGCCAAAACGGAGAAGACCGACATTCGCAAAGGCATGAACCTGGGCGCCGATGATTACCTGACCAAGCCTTTTGACGATACCGAACTGCTCAACGCCATAGAAACACGCTTGCGCAAACAGGAAGTGAGAAATAAGGAATATGCCAGTACCGCTGACGGGCTTGATCACTTCATTGAAGATGCAAAGAAAGTACTCGATCTGAGTGATCTTTGCCGGGATAAGAAAACCAAAGTGCTGAAAAAGAAAACAGAACTGTTTGCCGAAGGGGATTCACCCCTTCATGTCTTCTTTGTGCGATCAGGAAATATTAAAACCTTTAAAGCACACCCGGATGGGAAAGAACTGATTACGAATCTATACAAAGCGGGCGATTTCTTCGGGTTTGAGTCGCTGCTGGAAAATATTCCGTATCAGGAATCGGCCGTAGCCCTTGAAGATTCGGAAGTAGTGATTATACCTAAGAGTGATTTTCTGGTGTTACTGCACCAGCACAGCGATGTATCGGCCAGTTTCATTGCTTTGCTTTGCAAGAAAGTATCAGAGAAAGAGAAGCAGCTGCTACACCTGGCGTACAACTCGGTGAGACAGCGCACTGCCGAAGCACTGTTAAAAGTAGCTCAGCTACACGATGCTACGGAAAAAATAAATATGTCTCGCGAAGACCTGGCAAAGATGGTAGGTACTGCATCCGAGTCGGTGATTCGGGTTTTATCTGACTTCAAAGAAGAAGGGCTGATTGAAATAGAAAGTGGCAAGATTAAAGTGACACAACCGGGTAAGTTGCAGAAAGTAGTGCGCTGGAGTGTAGCGCGTTAGTGGCAGTTAAAACTATTCCTCAGTTTAATACCGGTTTGGCTAGCGGCTCACAGGTATACTATGCATTTCATTGATTTACGGTGACGACCAGTTCGCACCACGTGCTTTGAATGATGTATGCACATGATAGCGATGAGGAAATTCAAATGAGGTCGTTATTCATTCTTTGGCAAAAGAATAAAAAACTCAGCACCTACATTCAGTTCTCCTCTGGCGGTGATATAACCGGCATGATTTTCAATAATTTTCTTGGCAATGGCCAGCCCAATTCCGGTACCTTCAAAGTTTCTTCCATGAAGGCGCTGGAAGATGCCGAATATCTTTTCGTTGTATTCATTCTCAAAGCCGATACCATTATCCATGACCGATATGCATAAAAAATCGTTCGGATCTACTTTTAGCTCCGTGAGTAGGAAATCAGGAATTGCTTTTTGTTCGATGGTAATGACCGGTGTACTTTCCGCTCGATCACTGAATTTAAGTGAATTGCTGATCAGGTTTTGAAATAGCTGACGCATTTGCCCAGGTACAGCATGTACTATCGGTAGTGTACCAATAATAATTTTAGCTTTCTTATCATTGATGGTAATTTCCAGATCTTCGCAGATTCTTTTGATCACACCCACCAGATCAACATCATCCTTACTCACCGTATTATTGGATAGTTTCGATAAGGTAAGCACATCCTCGATCAACGTCTGCATTCGTCCTGAGGCAGAGATCATCTTGGCAAAGTAATTCTGTTCCTCCGGTATTAATTTATCTTTGATTTTAGTCTGAAGAATGTTTCCGAATGCCTGTATTTTCCGGAGCGGTTCTTTCAAATCATGAGATGCAATGGAAGCAAACTGCAACAGGTCATAGTTGGAACGCTCCAGCTGTGTATTGGTATCTTCTAGTTGTTGTGACGTTACCCTCAGGTTTTCGTAATTCCGGGCGATGACGCTTTCTGATTCCTTTTGATCAGTAATGTCGTTGTGAGTTGTCACTACGCCATCCAGCATTTTTACAGCTGTAACGAGCAGCCATTTTTTACTGGACTTGTTGAAATACTCAAAACTAGTGGTCTTACCGGAATTCACTACTTCTGCATAGGGGGGAAGAAAGTCTTTCGCTAATTCCGGAAATACGTCTGTCATTTTTTTACCAGGCAGCCAATTGGCTTTGGTGTTGAAAAAATATTCCGATGTTGTATTGGCGATTAAAAACTCAAAATCAACAATAACCCCTTCCTTATTTCGGATGGCGCGCTGTGCCGTTATGGCGCTGGTGGAACTTTGAAATACACCATTTAAGATGCTGCTTATTTTTTTGTGCTCGCTGATGTCAATAAAATTAATCACGGCACCATCCACGATCCGATCACGTCTCATGAACGGCGTAATGCGTAGAATATAGAAATGATCATCGTGCAGCGAAATTTCTTTTTCGATTGGCTCTGAAGTTTTTATAACGTGCTTAATGTCATCAATGAAATGTTCATCTTTGATGTTGTTGCTGATGTCCATCAGCGAGCGGCCCAAATCGGTCTGAATGAGATTCACCATGCGGGTAGCAGCAGGACTATACTTTCGCGTCACTAATTTTTTGTCGACCAGTATTTGCCCAATCTCTGAATTGGTGAAATAATTATTAAGGTCATCGTTGAGTTCGATCAGCTCTTTTATTTTTAACTGATGCTCGGCACTGACCGTATGCAACTCTTCATTGAGCGACTGTAATTCTTCGTTGGTACTTTGAAGTTCCTCATTGGAAGAAATCATTTCTTCATTGTTGGACTGGAGCTCTTCATTGGCGGTCTCCATCTCCTCAATAACGGCCTGAAGGTTTTCCCGTGTACCGGCAAGTTCTTCCTCCAGCTCCGTAATTCGCTCGCTACTGCTGATGGAGTCGTACTCAACGGTTCTTATTCCTTTAGGCTCAGAAGCGTCTTCTTCTATAATAACGCATAAAAAGGGCTGTTGAAATTCTTTTTGCTGTATATAGGGTTTTACGGTGAGACTTATTGATCGCTCTCCCTCTTCGCTATGAACAACTACTCTTTTCATTGTAGCCCGTTGATTTTCGCTGATCGCCTTGCGGACAATAATGCCTAACGCGATGGAAAGATCAGCAGGAACCAGCTTCAGTATATTGAAATTGAAATGATCGTCTGGAAACTGGATGAAATTTTTATAATTACCGATGGCATGTTTCACATTAAAATCCCGGTCGATGATTACTGCCGCCAGCTTACGTTCTTCTAAAATGGTCTCCTTGAAAATTTCAGCAATGTGGGCATTGGTGCTCTTCTTATTCGGAGTGGAGGTAGCCATCTGCATCGCGATACGATCGTGAAGAGGAGACAGGAGGGTGTCCTGCTCGAACACCGATGCTTTGCTTGTGCATTTATACAGCTTCCACTTGCGGCTTACTTCTTTCATGGCATCTTTGAGTATGCCGATATTTTCGCTGGGTCCCAACATCAGGAATGAATCAATGTCCAGCGCGAAATGAAATTTCTTCAATATTTTCCGCTGCAATGTGGAGTTCATGTAGATGAACATATTCCTGCAGGTGATCAGATCCAGATGGCTGAAGGGCGGGTCTTTTAGTATATCATGATTAGCAAAGACCACTTGCTTTCTTAGTGCTGTCGTAACGCGATATCCTTTTCCTTCTTTGACAAAATATTTACTCAGGAATTCGGCCGGCACTTCTTTTTCGATGGAAGAAGTGTAGCATCCTTTAGAGGCAAACTCAAGAGAATCGGAGTCAATATCCGTAGCGAAGATTTTGAGGTTGGGCAGATATTTCTGGGTGCGATGCATCTGATCGAGAAAAAGCATAGCGACCGAATAGGCTTCCTCACCGCTGCTGCATGCCACCACCCAAACCTTTACCGGATCAGTTGTTCTTTTTTTCTCCAGCAGGGAAGGAATCGCTTCTAAACGGAGACTGTCAAAGGCTTCCTTGTCCCTAAAGAACTTGGTCACATTGATCAGAAACTCTTTGCCCAGGATTTTAAGTTCATCACTATGTTCAAGCAGGTAATTTTTGTAATCCTGAATGGCAGGAACTCCTACTTCAGACATCCGTTTGGCTAACCGTCTGAATAGCGTTGGCCGCTTATAGAGAGAAAAATCCTGGTGAGTGGCTTCATTCAGCATTTCGAGAATGTCGCGAAGCAAGAGCTCCTCTTTCTGATTGAGTTTACTGAGGCTCTTCATCAAAGGAGCTTCTTTGATGTAGTCCAACAGCTCTTCACCCATCATTTCAGGAGGAATGATCAGGTCGGCAAAGCCGCTGGCCACCGCACTGTTCGGCATCCCATCGAAGGCGGCACTCAAAGGATCCTGAACCAATACAAGGCCTCCGTGGGCTTTGATCGATTCGATACCTTTGGTTCCATCGGTGCCTGTACCTGATAAAATAATGCCGATTGCGTTTTTACCCACATCTTCAGCCAGTGAATCGAAAAAAATATCAATAGCATTATTGGGCTGTCTTGTTTTGAGTTTTTCATCCAGCTGAAGTTGACCATGGCGAATAGTCATTAACTTTTTACTGGGTATGACATAAATGCAATTCGGTGTTACCGACAGACCATCACTTGCTTCTACTACCTGCATGGAGGTGTGGCGGGTGAGTAATTCAGCCATCAGGCTTTTATAGTCGGGTGAGAGGTGTTGAATTACCACAAAGGCAAACCCGGTATTGTCAGGCATGTAATCAAATACATCATGAATGGCTTCCATACCTCCCGCTGAAGCTCCGATACCGACAATGTAAGGATGCGGGTTATTAAGTTGACCGTTTGTACTCAAGTGGTTTTGTTTCGTAGTAAATACTTTTGTTGGGTAAAATTATGTGCCTATATTTAAAATTCATGAAGAAATTAGGAATACTTCTTGTCGAAGATGATCCGGATGACATTGAATTAATGCAGGAGGCATTGGTGGACAATCGTATTCCCTATCAGATGGAAACAATAAGTCAGGGAGACCGGGTGTTAAGCTATCTCGAATCGTGCAAAAATTTCCCCGATATAGTCATCCTCGATTTAAATCTTCCCAAGCTGCATGGGAGGGAGGTACTGACCAAAATAAAGACTTCCAGTCAATTGAGAAATATACCGGTAGTGATACTGACAACTTCATCGTCTCCTGTTGAAAAGGAGTTTTGTATAAAAGCCGGGGCAAGCTCGTTCATTACAAAGCCTTCTACGGTGGATGGTTTTAATGCGACGGTAGCAGAGATAGTGAACATTGCACTTCTCGAATTGAAGAGCTGACCGCTCCGGGTTATTTTTTATTCTTGTTCTTCGATTTATCTTTCACCTCACTGCTTACTTCTTTTCCATGATCTTTCAGATCTGGCACCAGTCCGTCCAGCTTATAGGCGGTGACCAGGCCCGAGAAAAGTGACTTCCACCAGAAATGAAATAGGGCTCTTCGCGAATCCCGATAGTAAAGAATCGTTCCCTGTTTTTTATCACCCCTGGTTGTCTCTTCCGAGTTGCGTTTCAATACAAAAAGATTAATCACCGCTGTTTTGAGTTTGTTGACAATCGTTTTGTCGTTCTTGTCTTTTTGCAAACTCACGATTTTCAATTGGTCGTAATTCAACTCTACATTTCCGTCTGATCGCACTTTGTTATAGATAAAGTTAAAACCGAAGCTCGACATGATGCCCGATTCAATCCGTGTTTGAAAGGAGGGCTCAAGAATCTGGTTGACCTGTGTCATGGGAAAGTCTTTTAGCGAACCGGTGGTTTTATAAGGCTGGGTGGTATCCGAAGGAAACGTAAAATGAGCATCCAGCTTTCCTTTACCCATAAAGAGGGCGGTAGTGTGCATGGTTACATCTTCATTGGCTATTGCTCGGTTATGAAGATGCGAAATGGTGGAGTTTAGTTTTTCAAAAAAGACATAACCGATGGAATCCCCCTTTTCAGGAAACTCTGCATACCGCACGTAGCTGTCTTTTATTTTGATGGTATCGATGTTCAGCTGAAACGGAAGTTTCTGTAAAAACTCCATGGGCATCTCGGCCTGTGTTTTCTTTAAGAACGGATAGCGTTTATCCCGGTATACATGAAGCGTGAAGTTGACATCGCTTTCTTTCACATCTACTCTTAATGTAGGATCATGTGATACCACCAAACCCTTTAGTGATAACTGAGACAACAACGCTTCCATGCGGCTGGTCTGCTCTCCTGCTTTTCGCATAAACGTATCACGATCATAGAGCGGTATCACTTTTAACGAGTCAAGCACAAATAGCTTGTCCTGCATATTGAAGTGAACTTGTTTGATCTGGTACCGATAGTAGGAGCCAGGTACAATTACGTTAACAGGGGCAAGGGTGAGATCTGCCTGCCGAAGTTGCAGTGAGTCGTTGAGCTGATCCATGTTCAGATTACGCACCACCATACTGGCAGTGGCGCTGATCGAGGTGTCACTTTTAATGCTGTCTTTCAGCAGAAAGGACGCATTATCGAAATGAATGTAACCGATGCGTAAGTGCTTCAGTGGAATCCCCTCCTTGGTTTTACTGTCACTTTCACTATCCGCTGGCCACTTGAATTCGCTAGTATAGACCAGATGTGGATCGACTAGCGAGATGCTTTGAATGGAAAGTGATTTTCGCAACAACAAGGGAAGGATTTCTACACCTGCTATCTCCAGCTGTGTAGCCGATCCATCTACAGCGAGTTGTGTACTGTCTTCGCCTATCCGGATGCGGATACCTTTGGTAAGCAGGTGACCGCTCCAGGGATTCAGCTCCAGACTATCGTAAGTGATGGTTATCCCTTTCTTTTTTAATTCGTCCATTTTTTCGGTCAGTGCGGACCGCACTTTGGTCAAGATGAAATACCTTCCGGAGAAAAATAGAATAGCCATTCCTGCGGTTACGCAAAGAATAGTAATGAGCGTTTTTCTTTTCACGTTAAGCTGCGATTTCTTCCGCAGAAATTTCGTTTAGTTGCTGGATGATATAGGGGCTGAGTCCCTTGAAATTTTTCAGATCATTGAACTGAAGTAATTTTTTCAGTGTAAGAATGGCAATGGATAGTATCTGTACCTCGCTGGTAAAGTAGTTTTTACCACTTCGGATGTCACGGACTTGAATCAGACTGACCAATTCATCCAGATGATTAACGGTAACGATAGCTTCGTTTTTGTCCCAGTTGCCAATAAAGGCAAGTTTTAAAAAGTCCGGGAGCTGGTTAACTAACTCATTCGCATTTTCGCGCGTAAGCGTCTGGCGAAGCGCCTGCAGGACAGCGGCAACACGTTTGATTACTTCATCATTCGTTTCAAGGGATAACTCCTTTTTGATCTGCTGAAGAAAATCCATTTCCGATTGATCTAAATGGGTAAGAAGCATAGGTGTTGTTGGTTTCTTCTTTCGTTTACATTATCGTGCCATTCCGCCTCGCTGGCGGTGATTGGTAAAAAGTGAAGATAAGATGCTGGTCCTGATGGTGAAATTTGAACAGCCATGACCTGATCTGATGGAAAACCACACACTTTGTGTATTTTTTTACCCCACTCCATGCATGTAATGATCTTTATCCTCTTCCGTGTTTGCGGGAACAAGTATTGCTACGTCAATAGAAAAAAGAACATGAAAAAGGTGTCGGATATAGAAGAAGCAGCCCAGACCCAACTGGATAACCGGTTGGCAAAGGCAAAGCCAATGAAGCTCGGTTGGTCATCAACAGAAACACACGAAATTACAGTGGCACTAAACAAACTGCTGGGGGACTACAGTGTGCATTATCAAAAGCTTCGTAATTATCACTGGAACGTCAAGGGAAGTGATTTTTTCGACTTGCATGAGCAGTTTGAATTACAATACACCGAAGCACTTGAGAATATCGATGCGATCGCAGAGCGTATTCGTGTATTTGGAAAAACCCCGTTGAGTACCATGCAGGAGTTTCTGGATAATGCGGTGATCAAAGAGACGGGTTCGGATTTAAGTTCGGACAGGATGGTACGTGAGATTTTGAGCGACTATACATTGCTGCTTGAATCGATGTCACGCGTGGTTGAAGTGGCCGTGGAAATGAATGACGCTGGAACAGAAGAAATGGTGAAAGTTTTCGTTAACTCCATCGAGAAACATCACTGGATGCTCTCTGCTTTCATGGCCAGTTAATTTTGAATTTTACCCCCGGATTCACCCATGTTTAAAGAAAAGAAAGACCAGTTTCTCCGTTTTTATCAATCACAATCCACCGTCAGAAAAATACTCCTTTCCGGATCAGCGATCGGCGTAATGCTGCTGGCATGTGGCGTATTCCTTTTTTTACTGGTATGGTCACAAGCGCTGGGGCACCTTCCTGATCAACAAGAGCTAAAGCTCGTACAGAATCCTACGTCATCTCGGATCTACAGTGCAGACAGTGTTCTGTTGGGAACATACTTTATTCAGGAACGGTCGGATGTCAGGTGGGAACAGATTCCGCCTTTTGTAGTGGACGAATTAATAGCAACCGAAGATGTTCGTTTCTACGACCATAAAGCCATCGATGTCAAAAGTTTGTTTCGCGTGATCATTAAGTCCGTTTTGATGCAGAATGAATCTTCAGGTGGCGGCAGTACACTTACACAGCAGTTGGCTAAAAATCTATTCCCTCGAAAGAACTATCGGATGTTTTCGCTGGTGATCAATAAGTTCAGGGAAATCATCATCGCATCACGTATTGAACAGGTGTATTCTAAAAATGAAATCATTACGCTGTATTTGAATACGGTAGCTTTCGGTGATAATACCTATGGGATCGAGGCCGCCTCGCAGCGGTTTTTCTCCACTTCCGTGGCTCACCTTTCGGTGCAGCAGGGGGCAGTACTGGTGGGCATGTTAAAAGCTACCTATGCCTACAATCCGCGTATATTCCCTGATCGTGCAAAACAAAGACGAAATGTGGTGCTGCACCAAATGGAAAAGTATGGAAAGCTTTCTGCCACGCAGGCGGATTCACTTTTTTCATTGCCCATCGAGCTTTCCTATAATAAAATTACCCATCACACCGGGCTTGCTCCTTATTTCCGCGAATATGCCCGCCAGTATTTATTGCAATGGTGTAAAACACATACCAAAGCTGATGGCACTCCCTATAACCTGTATACTGACGGACTAAAAATATACACTACCATCGACTCCCGCATGCAGCGCTATGCAGAAGAGGCTGTAAACACGCAGATGGCGCTCATTCAGAAGAGCTTTGATCAGCATTGGAGTAAACGCAAAGCCTGGGAAGATCAGCCATCGATTCTAACCGATGCGGTAAAACGTTCTGGCCGGTACCACTACCTGAAGAACAATAAGATCAATGAGGCGGAATTCAAGGAGATGATGAATACACCGATTCCCATGAACGTGTTTACATGGGAAGGCGAGAAAGAGTTATCCATGAGCCCTATGGATTCGATCAAACATTACCTCTCGTTCCTCAATGCAGGTATGATGGCCATGGATCCGGATCAGGGAGCGATCAAAGTGTGGGTAGGAGGTATCAATCATCATTTCTTTCAGTACGATCATGTTCGGCCAGGTACGAAACGGCAGGTGGGTTCTACCTTCAAACCCATTGTGTATGCGGCCGCTTTGGAAAACGGAGTCCGCCCGTGTGAGTTTACTTCGGCAGCGAAGGTAACCTATACCAACATGGAGCAATGGGCTCCTGAAAATACAAGCAGTGAAAACTACGATCGCAAATTTTCAATGGAAGGAGCGTTGGCCTATTCCGTGAATACGGTCTCCGTAAAAATTCTGGAAAAGGCAGGGATCAACAATGCAATCGTGCTTGCCCGTAAAATGGGCATCACCAGTGATATGCCTTCGGTACCTTCGCTTGCATTGGGCGTAGCCAATATTTCCATGACCGAATTAGTGACTGCTTACTCATGTATGGCCAATGGAGGCGATGCGGTAAAGCCGTATTATATCGCTGCCATTACTTCGGCCAAAGGAGAGCTGTTGGAAGAATTCAAGCCGGAAGAAAAAGTGAAAACACTATCAACGGAAACGTCGCAGATGATGATACACATGCTGCGAAGAACGGTGAATGAAGGAACAGCTGCTGCACTGCGTACGCGTTATGGCGTGCATAATGATATATCCGGAAAAACAGGCACTACTCAATCCAATGCAGACGGTTGGTTCATGGCCATGACACCTCATCTGGTAATCGGTGCGTGGGTCGGTGCCGATGATCCGCGTATTCGTTTCCGCACTACGGCGCTTGGGCAGGGCGCACGTACCGCATTGCCTTTCGTGGGCCAGTTCTTTCAACAAGCCAATAAGGATAAGGGATTGACTTCGGTCACATCCGCGCATTTCAATCCATTGTCGGATGAGCTCGAGAGGAGATTGTCATGCGACTTGTATAAATCGGACAGGAATTTTATTCAGAAAATTTTTGGCAAGAAGCAGAAAGAACAGAAGCGTGATTTTGATGAAAAAGCGAAAGAGAAGAAGGGATTTTTTAAGAAGCTGTTTAGTAGAGGTTAACTTCACTTTCACCAGATGATTACTCCCACACTTCTCTCAAATTGGTTGAGCGGATTTACGGGTGAACTATACCATTACCTTCAATTGCCTGGCAGGAAGCACTAACCGGAAGGTAGCTCCTTTACCTTCTTCACTCACGGCATGGATATCTCCCTGATGATTAAGGGCAATTTTCCGGCAAAGTGCCAGCCCAATACCAGAGCCGGGGTACGCCGTCTTGCTATGCAAGCGCTTGAATACTTCAAAGATTTGTTCCGCACTCTCCTGGTCAAATCCAATGCCGTTGTCTTGTATGTCGATTTCAAAATAATCCAGTTCAGCGTTGAGTTTTTTGTTTTCAGAAACGCGC
>JAHEZH010000279.1 GCA_023251155.1 Flammeovirgaceae bacterium
AGCCATATCAAAATGCCCGATATAATCACAAAGCAGGTAACCAAAGCCAGCAGGAAGCTCACTATTTTTAGTGCGTATCCGCCATAGTCGGCATAATGTAGTCGGGTGAGTGAATTTAAAACACCTTCTACATAAGTAGTGCCGGTGAATGGATCTTTGATGTCTGTGATTTTTTGATCTACTACATGATAAACCAATCGGCCATTACCCGTAAAACGGATGCTCTTGTCCAATTCTCCCGATACGGCCACATGCATATTGCTGTCGCCATAGTTAAAGACCTCCACTTGAGTAACGGTGAACTTTTTCCATCGTGCCGCAGTAGTATCGATGATGGAATTTACGTTGACTGGTTTGTTCCATGCTTTAGCTGCAAATTCGTAGTGAGGCAGCTCTACGCCCAGCTCGTGATATATCTTTTCTGTATCACCGTGGTACATAAATAGAACCGTGGGTATCAGCAGAAATATCCGGATCATGAAATAGGCACCCGTTATCGCATAAACAACCTGAAACGGAAGACCAATTGTGCCCAGCACAGTATGTGCATCCGTCCACACGGTTTTCAGTTTTGCCCAGGGCCGGAATAAATAAAAGTTAGTGATGATTTTCTCCCAGTGAACAATGACACCCGTCACTATGGCAAACAGAAAAAACAATGAAGTAAAGCCAGACAGATAATAACCGATAGGGTAGGGGATTTGAGCAAAGAAGTGTAACCGGTATAGAAATTCTCCCAAGCTGTAAGATGTTTCATAATCGCTCAGCTGATACGTTTCCGTATCCAGGTAATACAATTTGCCCTGTACCGTATCCGTTTTAATTTTCGAATCGGACAGGTTAACCATTACGTTACGTTCATGGCTATTCCGCCTGAACCGGATATCACGGCCATACAAAGAGTACTTCTTCCCTATACTATCCAGCGCAGCGTCTACATTAATATTGAGCCGGGTTGGAGCATTCGTTGGTGTATTGCGTTCCCAGTTAACGATTTCATCACGGAAAAAAGAAAACGATCCGGCAAAGAAAATGACGTACAGTAATACACTGATCACAATGCCACTTACGGTATGCAGATCGAAGGATATATTATAGATTCGGTTATTCATACTGCCATGTAGTTGGGGTTATAGTGTTGTCCCAGCCACATGATCAGAGAAAAGAAAGCTGTAAGGAGGACGTATAAGAGCCATACCTTCCATCCGCTTTTCGCATAAAAGGCAATGATCATAAAACCCACCCAGCCCATGAAGCCGGTGAATGTGGCCGTGATGATTACATTCGTATGTTTAAACCATGCTGCAAGGGCAAGATGAATGGCCATGGTCACCAGGTAGCCACCCAGTATGCCTGCGGAGATTTTAGAAAATCGCTGCCATCCGGATGTGGTGAGGTATTTACTATTGGCAGGCATGGTCAATCCGTTTTAATCAGAGGGGATAATAGAATAATAAGACTACCCGATGTCATCAATGCAACCGAAGCGAACAGGGCACCGGCCCCTGTTCCAAGTGTGGCAATGAAGAGAATATAACTGAGCAACAGCGAGCACACACCTGCTGTTTTTGATAACCAGGGTTGATGCTGAAGCCAGCGACTAACCTTGTCTTTTCTTAAATCTGCCCTGGTGGAAGTAGTATACAAAAAATAAAACCCCATCAGTGATGCTGCCATTGCGATCAGTAGCATTCCAATCAGTTTTGCGCGTTCAGCTTGATAAAAGCGACCGCCATGCCACCCTGGGTGATATTTACCGCCTTCTGTGCTTTACCTGTTGACGGATCATATTCATAATAGCCGCTGGTCTTATCTCCGGTAGCGTTAAACTGCATGTAAAACTTACCGTCATACTTATAGGCATACGGATATGAATAACCGGCAGTCATTGGAATATCGCTGATGGCTGTCACTGTTTGTGCGTTTAAATCAATTTTTACCCAACGCTGATTCTGGCTATAGAATACCGAAAGACGTAGCTCATAGTATTCCTGTTCGGTGATGGTACCCGCTGCCAGTTTTTGTACCAACTCAAGAATGCGAGGTGATTCTGAAGCAGCAGAGATACAGGTGTAAGCAATACCATTGGCGTCATAGATCCCGCCCAGCATCAGTTGTACCAGCAAATTGGTTTGACCGAAAACATTCACCGGGTTGAAAGAATAGCTGGCATCAAAGTCGGTTGAGCCGGCTGGAATTTTAAGAATCTGCGGACGGGAGTAAGCAGCGGACGCGGGCCCCATTTGTCCATTCAGACCTAAACTACCCTGAGTCATAAAGTAGATATTGCCTAACTCATCAATCATTTGATTTTCATTACCACCCGCTACCGGATCCATTGCTCCCTTGAAAACGGTTGTCTTCTCCCATGATTGGGTGGTCATATTGACGACTTCCACATACGTATCCTTGGCATCGTAGAACTGACCCGTTTTATCACTGTCGGTAACTAATGCAAGGAACAGCCGGTTGTCCTGAGGACGATACACCATCGTACGGTAATAATTGCGTTCGTTCGCTGCAATTTTCGTTGCTTTGGACATATCGATATCGCCCAGCTTTTCCATTGTTTTTGGATTGAATAAGCTAAGAGTGGGAGTGCCTCCCCATAATACATAAGCACCTAACTCTTCATTAATGATCAGTACATTGCTGAGGTAAGAGAGCAATGGAAAACGGGACACTTCAACCAGCTTACCTTCTTTTGATACCGCCATCTTGGCAAGCATCATATCACCCGTTAATGAGTTTCCGTACATGAACTCATTGTATCGCTTGCTGATAAACAGTGAATTGTAGGTAGACTGCTGCGTCATATCTATGGCCGTAGCACCCGGTTGATCTTTAAAATAGCTGGCGTAATACGTATAGCCGGTCGTTGCTTCGTTTATAGAAGAAACCAGGTATCCTTCGCTGGTGTATAGTGATTCAGGCGTAGTGGCATCGTCCGAACAGGAAAACAGTACTACAACGGTGCAAAATAAAAATAGTCGTTTCATCATTGTTTTAGGTTTTTGATTTCAAAAATCAGTTTAGCGTTGTAATTGATTCCTGCGCGGGGAACAAGGAAATTATCATACAACTCGGCATTCAACAGGTTAACAATATTTAATGCTGCGGTGAAATGTTTCTTGCCAAAACGATAGGAAGCCCCCACATCCACACGGTGTTGTGTGGGCACAAAGGAGGAAGGTGAATTCGCATAGGTATCTCTTTGTCCGATCATGATGTGATTGAAGGGAGCTACATATTGATAATAGCTATATAAGCGCAGTTGGTTGAGTGGCTGAAGAAATCCTGTTTTTTGCCAAGACACTTCGGTATTGGCATAAAATGCAGGGGTATTCGGAAACGTAGTGCCCTCAAGAAATGCGTTACGGGGATCTTTGAGGTGAGAAAATGTCTGGCGTAACAACGTAATGTTATTTCTCCAGGTCCACCTCTGATTATAGATAGCAACCAGGTCCCCTTCAAGGCCGATTGTTTTTACCTCATCCGCATTTTCATAACGCCTTACACTGGTGTTGCCAAGAAAAATAACATCATATTGCTTTCTGTAGAATGCATTTAGGTTAGTATTGACTGTAATCTGCTTGGTATCAGCAGCTGAATATCCTATGCCGAAGTTGAGGTTATCACTGCTTTCGGGCATCAAGCCGGTGTTGCGCAAAATGTCGGCCCCATTGCCAACAAATTGTTCAAAGTAAGGAATGCGAAAACCACGCTCGTAGGATGTTTTCACATAGAATTGCTCATTGATATCGTATTTAATGCTGGCATTCCACCCGAGAAAATGGTCTTTCTTTTTTACCGGCAGATACGTATTGTTCTCGGCACCATCCAGTATAAAATCGAATCGCTTTACGGCTGCCGTGGCACTGAACTTTCTAACGAACCGTCCATCGTATTGAAGGCCAAGAATGTTTTTGGTAAGGTGTTGAGGTACTGCGAGGTAATCTCTTTCGTCTTCTTCCGTCAGGTGATCTTTTCCGGTGAGACGCTGTGTGGCGTATATGTTTGAGAGCGTCAGAACGTGATCCTGAGTAATGGTATAGTTGGCACTAAGCCGATCTACTATATTTGAATAGTGTGTGGTTGTATTCGCAACTCCCGCATATTCACCACCATCACCTCGGCCAACAATAGCACCGCTCCAGCTGTAAATATTTTTTGTCGTGTCAATAAAATTCAAATTCTGGTAACTGTAGCCACCGTTATTTGAAATATGGAGGCGATCATTCAACAGCGCTTTATGGTATTTTAAAATCGCAGCATAATTATCGGAAGTGTACTTAGCCTGGCCGATTGCATAGGTGGAAATACGCGCACCATTTTGCAGTTCTTTGAAGCCGGTAGCATAATTGACTGTAAGGCGAAGCTCATCGGCCCATGGCTTGCTATGCACCCCCATCGTGAGGCCGGCAAATGCCATCTGGTAGGCATCGTGAAATCGTTTTACCTTTTCTACTTTGTTGGTTTCATACACCAGTGCTTTCATCGAATAATTGTTATCCGAGTAGTTATAGGCACCATTGGCAGTCAGGAAGAAATTCTTTTTACCTCCAAACCCGATTTCAAAATCGGCCAGGTGAGTGTTGAACGATCCATTTCCATACGAAGCACGTACGTGCGATGTCATGGACTGCTCCGTCGTCATATTAATGGCGCCTCCCATGGCATCGGTACCTACATCCACAGGCACAACGCCTTTATATACATCGATACGACTAATGTTGCTCAATGGAATGGTGGATAGGTCAAAATTGGGATAGAGAAATTCCATAGGAAGTCCATCCACATATACCCTTACCGCATTACCACGCAGGCCGTTAATGGAGATGTCTGACTTTTCGCCAAGACTGCTTGATCTTCGGATGCGCACACCCGCCATGCGATCGGTGATATCGGTGAGCAAGGTATTCTGAGTAATCACCTCACCGATATTGATACTTTTAACAGCAATCGGTTTTTGTTCCAGCAGCGTGGACTGTTTTTCTGTTTGTATCACTACCTCATTAAGCTGCTGAACGTTATCAGCCAATTCGAAATTGACTTCCTGCATTTTCTCTTGAATTGTGATGGTCTTGAGGAGATTTTCATACCCTATGCTGCTGATCACTACCTCGTGCGTACCGTAGGGAATGTCTTTGATCCAAAACAGTCCCTCTTCATTACTAACTGTTGCTAA
>JAHEZH010000280.1 GCA_023251155.1 Flammeovirgaceae bacterium
CTACGGTATAGAAATCCTTGTCGGAATAGATCAGGAGCCGGCCATCAGCCGCTACGGACACCACCGAATTGTATTTTCCTGTGTTGAGTGAAGTCAGGGGTTGTGACGAAATCACTTTACCATCTTTCGAGAGCTCCGCTTTCCAGATGTCGGCACTTTTCTTTGGACCGTGAGCGTTGTCGGGATGATTGAGCCGGGTGAAATAAAGTGTCTTGCCATCGGCAGTGATAACCGGGTTAATTTCATCGTAAGGCGTGTTGACTTCGCTTCCGAGATTCTTTGGCAAGAATGTTGATTGAGCAAAGGTGGAATTTATCAGGGCGAAAAAGCAGGTGATTAGGCAATAAAATCTTAACTTCATCGGGCGTATTGAATTAGTCATTGAGCGTTTTAAAAGTAGAGATTTAATGAGTTGGAGTAAAATGGATGTAATAAAAGAGGGTGAATAGAAATATTTTATGGATCACCTTAACCCGGACTCAACTTTATTTTCATTTGAATATACAAACAGAATAAGAATTTGATTTTCTTTAAGACCTTTGTTGATATACCCACAGTGACTTTCATTTAATAACCGTATATAAAATACTCCGCGAAATGAGAACGATGCGATTTCTGATTTTATCAAGTGCACTTCTGCTTATGGCAGTAACCTCACCGGCTCAGAATTATAAGTTGTACACTGTATTTATGAATAGTTTTACCCGCTACATTGAGTGGCCGGCCGAATTAAATGTCGGTGATTTTGAGATTTATGTATTGGGCGAATCACCCATTGTAAGCGAACTGAAGAACATGGCCGAGATAAAAAAGGTGGGAGACCGTACCATTAAAATCACTCAGATCAAGTCGGTAAGTGAAATCCGGAAATGTAATATTTTGTTTGTTCCTTCAGATAAGTCAGGCTTGCTGGGCGATGTATTGACCAAGCTGGGCCCGTCCTCTACACTTGTGGTTACAGAGCAGGAAGGATTAGGACAGAAAGGGAGCGGAATTAATTTTGTGGAAAAATCAGGCAAGCCAACCTTTGAACTGAATAACGCTGCATTAGGCAAAGCAAAACTGAAAGCGTCTTCTGAGCTGTCACGTATTGCCATTATCATTTGAGTTGTTATTTTAACGCGTTTTACCGGGTACCGGGCGTATACATTTTATTCCTGAAGAAAGATAAAGCGAAGCTGCTATTACCTGATGGCATGATTTTTTAGCTTTTGCATTCATGAAAGACTTATTGTATAACCTCGATAGTGTAGCTTCTTCCTATGGTGAGAATGCACTTCCCTCCATCATTCAGATTGATGAACGAATCAATGACATTGTAAGCTTTTTCAAGTCTGACCACTTCAACGATTTTGAGAAAACAGAGACGGCAGACCGGCTTCAGAAACTAATTGATTTGAATAAAGATGTCCGCACTGAACTACAAAAGCAGGAGAAAAAACTGACCGAATTGAAACACCAGCTGACCAATGAAGCATCCATTCATTTGTAAATGCTGACTAATTCCCGATAAAGTGAAAAGCGGTTGGTAAACCGCTTTTTTGATTTTGGAGGCTGTAATGCAAATGGGATTATTTGCCTGACGTTTTGCTTTTCTTCTTGCCAAATTTACCTTGAATCCATTGTTTAATCGCTGAAGGCTTGTTGCCATCCGGATCACCCATGAGATAGCCATACGGTTTCAGGCTCTCTACATGGTCACAGATAATTTTCACAATGGCGAGCAAGGGTATAAATAATATTGTTCCGGCTACGCCCCATACCAATCCGCCGCAAACAATACTAAGAATAGTAGCCATGGCACTCAGGTTCACTTCACCACCCACCACATACGGCTCGATAAAATAATTGTCTATGGCTTGTATTACAATCATTACTGCACCGGTCCATATTGCTGGTTGAAATGAATCTTCGGTGATGATCGCCATGATTACAGGAAAGACGGAACCAGCGATGGTACCGGCATAAGGTATAATTGTCAATAAGGATGCAACGGCAGCTAATAATAAAGCATTCTTCACTCCAATAATCAATAACCCGAGTGTATAGCATACGAACAGGATAAGAATGGAGAACGATCGGCCAAGAAGATATTGCTCTGATACATGACTGATTTTTTCTACTACCAGCTTTACTTTTGCAGGCTCCTGATTCTTGAAAATTTTTACGAAGAAGGATTCATAACGTTCCTTATTGTACAAAAACAAAAACGTAAAAAGGAGGGAGAGCACCAGCCAGGCAACGGTGGAGGTTAGGCCACCCAGCATTTGACCTGCATAGCTGCCTGCAGATTGACCAATGGACTTGAGTTGTCGTTGAACAATGGATTCCTGCTTTGCCGGTGATATAGAGAATCGGGATTGAATGAATTTTTCTGCTTCAGAGAGCAACTTTCCGGAGCGCTCTTTCACAGCAGGCAGATCTTCCACCAATGTAGCCAGTTGCCATGCTGCTACTCCAATGATTATAAGTAGGGAAACAAGAACAATTGTGGTACATATAAAACCGGAAAATCCACGGCTCATCTTTTTATCCAGCTTTCTGCATAAAGGAGCCATCAACATGGCAAACAATGCTCCCAGAAAGAGAGGAATAAGCACGGCCTGGCCGAAATAGAGAACTACTGAGACTAAAATAATCAGCCAGAGATAGCGATTGGTTTGGTGAAGCATAGGGAATATGCGTTAGCGTTAAGTGCAGGGTTTAAAAATGATGAAAATTGGGGTTTGGGGTATTTACTCTACGCAACCATCGAAGCAGGTACCCGTTTCGTGCTATACCTCATCCGAATTGCTTCTGGTGAGTAGCAGTAAGGAAGGGATAGTAGTGTTGAGATAAAATACCCATCAAATTCAATGAGTTAGAATTCAAGCCTTTTTAAATCAGTAGTAGTAAAATTCACATGGTCTCCATTTTTTTTCATGCAGTAAGATACCACTTTCAGCATTTAAGAAGGGAGGTGGTGTGTTTGATTCGGAAATTTTACTGATCGTTCGGTCAAGGGTAGGCGCATTTTGAATGTTCTTCACTTTCGGGTTTCGTTTTGCGTTTTTTTTCATGGGTCAGGTCTTTAAAGTGGAATGGCTTTCATTGTTAAAATGAGGTAAGCCAGTGGCTAAAAACCGATGCCAAAGAACCCAGAGGGATTTTAAAAATACTTTTCGAAGGTGAGTCCAAAGTTGAGAAGAAGATTCTCCCGGCCACTGAGGTTGAATTGGTTATAGATAAGTGAGCTGGAGAAACTAAGCCACTTTTGTAGTCGTACCGAAAGTGTTGTGCTGGATTTGATAATATAATCCTCCTTATAACTTAAGGAAGGCTGCCAGAAATTATTCCCTTCCAGTACTACTTTCTCATGAAAGGACAGCCTGAATTTGAGCCGGAAAGAGTTTCGGAATGTCTCGTATTCCGTACGTCCCAGCAAATCGGCTATAGCGAGATTGCCTTTCTCATACAGTATTCCATCACTGATGTTGATCACCAGCACTTTCGTTGTCAGAAGATGATAGCCAATGCCTGCACCTGTCTGAAAGCGATGATTGATTTTTAATGAATAGCTCTTATCGAAGGTGCCCAGGCCCCAATAGTAGAAGTGGGGAAAGAAGGCTTGTACATTGAAGTCGGCAGCGGATGAAAAATCGTTGTTTGATAATACATTGAATTGCTTACCGTAAATCCAGGTGTTGGCATTATTGAAGCTGATGTTCTTTTTGTTGATGCCGGTTCGCAAGCTATTGTTCAGGGTGTACGAACTTCCTTGGTTGGTTCGGTTGACAAGCCCGGTAGTGGTGTAGTTGATAAAATAGAATGTGCTGTCATTGTATTGAGCGGTTACTTCTCTTGCCAGACCAAGCAACGCGATGAACAATGAAATGCCGGCGATTTTCGTTTTCTCCATTATAACCAATTCAAAAGCCATTGATAAAAAAATGCCTGAACATAACCACCTTCTTTCTTCTTTGCCAGAAAAAAACAGGCCAGCTCATGCTGCTTTGCGATTTTATTTTTGGATCTGCATGCCGTATCACGATCATCCTATTGAATAGAAACAGGCAACTTCCGGCAAGTCGGGATGTGATTTTTGCGATAAGTCAATTCCCGGAGGACTTGTTTAGTTTGAGTGCACCGGCTATGTCATCGCGGATTTGCGCCAGTGTAATTCCCTTATGAATAAAGCCCGAAGCTCCTTCTCTGAAAAAGGCTTTCACTTCATGTTCAAAATTAGAGGTGGTAAATAGGATAACCGGAATCGATTTTAATTTTGAATCTTTCTTTAAGTGAATTAAAATTTCCTTACCGCTCATGCGAGGCATGTTGACATCCAGAAAAAGATAGTCCGGAAGGGTGATGGCTTGTTCCAGATAATTCAAGGCATCAAACCCATTGCTGAACGACTGAAAAGAGATTGGACTGCCAATGTCAACCAATGCCTCCTGAAATAAGGCAATGTCTTCCTCATCGTCATCGATATACATTACGCTGATCGTTTTTTCCAAGGGATGAAAGTTTAAGTTCATGGCAAACTAATGGAATGGAGGATAAAAAATGATAGTGATGTAATGTTTTGATACAAAAAGAGTAGAACACAACACCGATACGAGGCAGTTTGGATGAGGGAGCAACCGGTCAAACTTTACGTACCTACTTCATGTGATTATTTTTCTACACATTCATTTTTTCGAAAGCCTTAGCGCTTTGGTAATCCGTAAAGGTATAAAAGTAAAAAATCAGTGATTTTGGTCATTGGCAAGAAGGATCAGCTTAATAACCCACTTAAACTTACATCAATATTACCCGCAACTTACTGATCGCCGGAAAAAGGTTAAATTAGGTAGAACATACTTTTTCAGAACAAGATGAAAACCGGGTTGCAAACTAAAATTCTGGGTGGGTTTATAATGTGTAGCCTCATTTTGCTTATGGTGGCCATTGTCTCTGTCCGCAATAGTCAAAAGTTTACCGATGCGAACGAATGGGTTAACCATACGCATGAAGTGCTGTATGACCTCGAGCAGACCATGATCAGTTCACTGGATGCCGAAACAGGAGCAAGAGGTTATGTGATCACCGGAAAAGCAGAATACCTTACCTCCTTTACTACGGCCGAAGCTACGCTTCCTTCTCAGATTGAAGAACTCACCCGTGTTGTAAGTGACAATCCTTCACAGCAAAAGAATATTATTCTTT
>JAHEZH010000163.1 GCA_023251155.1 Flammeovirgaceae bacterium
TACTGTTGCCCAACAGCGTGCGGAAGAACAACGATTCTTTGTATAGCTTCTTCAAATCATCGCCTTTACCTTTTTCGATCAACGCGGTGATGGCACTACCCACACCATAAAAGCCTGGTATGTTCTGTTTCATCATCGCCCATGATCCTACAAAAGGAATAGCACGCAAGTCTTCAAACTTTAGGCCTCCATCACCACTGCGCTTCACCGGGCGCGATCCGATATTCGTATCTCCAAAGAAAGAGAGTGGCGTTACTTTTTCAAGGTAAGGTACAAACTTGGCGTGCCCTTTCAGATCCAGATAGGCCTTGTATCCTTCCTGTGCCAGTTCATCCAATAATTTCTTATCCGCATCGCTCAGGTCATTTTCACTCTGATCAAAGATAGAACCGGCCAATCCTGCTGATAACAACTGCTCCAGATTATATTGGCACGAAGCCAGTTTACCAAAATTAGAGCTGATGGTTTGTCCCTGTATGGTGATCTGAACCTGATCTTTTTCTATCGTATCACCTAACGATGCATAGAAGTCGTGCGTATTACCACCTCCACGGGCCGGTGGGCCTCCTCTTCCATCGAAGAAGATGGCTTTGATACCACTGTCTTTCGATATGGACGTCAGCTCTTCTTTTGCTCTGAAAATGGACCAGTTCGCACGCAGGTAGCCACCATCTTTTGTTCCGTCAGAGAAACCAAGCATGATGGTTTGTCTGTCACCCCTGCGTTTCAGATGTTCGCGATAAGCAGGTATCGTGTAAAGCGCTTCCATTATTTTCGGACCGTGCGCCAGGTCATCGATGGTTTCAAACAATGGAACTACATCCAGGTTCAACACATTTTCTTTTCCGATCAGCAAACGAAGCAATACAAACACCTCAATGATGTGTAATGCACTCTGGCAATTACTGATAACGTACCGATGACAGGCCGACTCTCCATTACGATCCTGAATAGTGCCGATCGCTAAAATGGTTTTCACTGTTTCTTCCGTCAGCGGATCGGTAAGTGATAGAAAAACCGGATTGATGCTTAACTCCAGGAGTTTCTCAATCTGTTCTTCTTCCGGCAGAGCTTTCAGTTTTGCCCACGATATAAATTTCTTTTGCTGATCCAGCTGATTCACAATGAACTCCCACACGGCATCGTGCTTGCGGCTGTCCTGGCGTATATCAAGGCTGGCAAAATGAAATCCGAACAGGCGAACTTTCAATAAGAAGGTATCCAGCAAATCAAGAAACAGACCGTCATGTTCATGGATGAGTTTGGTGCGCACGGCATTTAACTGATCGAGAAGCAGAGCAGGAGAAGGGTATCCGGCCTCCTTCTCATACGCCATGCGATAGATAACGCGCTCAATCTTCAGCACTTCTTCATCTACCCCCCGGAAGGTAAGCCTGCGTCTCAACTGACGAACATCGCGGTAATAGTTTTTAAGAATGGACTCCTTCAGCTTATCCGCCACCTGCAGTGTGGTGTTATACGTAACAAACGGATTTCCATCTCTGTCTCCACCCGGCCAGAAACCAATCACAAAGAGTTTATCGTTCTTCCATTCGCTCACCGAAATATTCAATCCCTCGCACAGCGACTGCACAATAGAAGGCATAGCCGAATAAAAAATATTTTCGAGAAACCAGCACAAGCTGACTGCTTCATCGAAAGGCGTAGGCTTCGTTTCATTGATAAAACCTGTTTTCCCCAACTGTTGCAGCAATAAGTTGATTTGAGACAGATCGCTTTCGCGAATGCTTTTTTCCAAATCAGTAAGTATGCCCAGCACATGGCCCGGATAAAACTGGGTGGGGTGCGCTGTGAGTACAATACGGAGGCTGAATTCATCCAGCCGTTTAAGCAGCTGATCTTCTTTCTTTTCGAAGCGCGAACGTTGCAGCAAAGAAGCCACGGTTCCTCTTCCTTTCAGGTCATTGATCTGCTCAAAAGAAGAATCTTCAATAGAATCGAACAGCGCTACCTGCCGCTCTACGTATTGAATAAAATTAAATAACAACCCAAACTGGTCCTGGGTGGAAGCCTGTGGTGTGAAATCCTGAAAGAAGCGGGCAATAATGTCCTTTGCCGACTCCCCGTTTTCAAACCCCTTCTCGCAATACTGCTGAAGTAGCGGTAGCAACGTGCCGGTGCGCGAAATATTACGAAACGGCAAATTGAGAAACAGGCTGTTGTAAATATGAAAACGAGTGCCAACCAGTTGTTCGTAGCGAGAAGTCATGTGCGAATCATCAATTTAAGAGGCTGAAAATAGTGCATTTACCGAACATACAAGGGACTTTCTTTCTACAATAAAACCAACCCGCTGAAACTTCTCGTAAATATTTTGTAAGGAAAAAAGAAATCAATTACCTTTTACTTGTCTAAATCCCCTGCTTATGAACCGATTATACATTCTGGCTCTCTTTGCGCTGCTGACTTCGTGCCTTGGATACAAAGAACTCCCGGTGGAATATGATTACAGTTACCGGGGCAATTTTAAAAAATACCGCACTTACGATTTGATGAAACCGATAGGCCTGTCGGATACTACGATGTTTAATGACGCAGTAGAGAAATCCATTATTTCACGCATGAAATTTCTGGGCTACAAACAGAGCGACCACCGCCCCCATTTGATTGTGGCCTACAAAATGTTTCCCGACAGCCTCACTTTCAATGGCTATAAACAACCCGAAATTGATGAATGGGTAAAAAGCCGGGACACCGACCTGAATTACGATAAGCAGAAATTCAATTTAAAGTCGGGTACACTATTAATACAGTTCTTCGACCGAAGACAAAACCGGGCCATATGGCAAGGTTATGCCACCACCATGTATGGTTCTATCGATTTCAACAACAGCCGCCACATGAGAAATGCCGTTATTTCCATTCTGGACAAATATCGCTTCTGGGCGGAAGGGTTTGTGGAGGGCCAAACACCTCCTATGGAGACCGAACTGGAATAATTACGCATTTTTAGCAAAAATGATGAACTGACCAGTTTCTGTTTTAAAAAATTGTCCTACATTTGCACTCCTAAAAACAGTATTGGAAACTGTCCTATGGTGTAATGGTAACACTGCAGATTTTGATTCTGCCTTTCTAGGTTCGAATCCTAGTAGGACAACAACAATATAAATCCCTCGGGTATGGATAGTTATCAGCACCGGAGGGATTTTTTTATTCTACTATCATGGCTGTACGAATATTTTCAGGGCGCGCTACCACTTATCTGGCTGAGAAAATTGCTCACGCATATGGCGAGCCGTTGGGAACAGTTCAGTACCAGCAATTCAGTGATGGAGAAATGTCTCCCTTTCTTACTGAGTCCGTTCGTGGCCACGATGTATTTCTGGTTCAATCTACCTTCGCCCCTGCTGAAAATCTGATGGAGCTCATGCTCATGATTGATGCAGCACGCAGGGCCAGTGCTCAAAATGTAAATGTCATCATCCCCTATTTCGGATACGCACGCCAGGATCGTAAAGACAAACCGCGTGTCGCCATTGCGGCCAAGCTGATCGCTAACCTGATCTCGGCAGCCGGAGCTAACCGCATCATGACCTGCGATCTTCATGCCGATCAGATTCAAGGCTTCTTTGATATACCGATGGATCACCTTGACGGTAACTACATTTTTGTTCCTTACCTCAAGTCGTTGAACCTTCCGAACATCATGTTTGCATCACCCGATGTAGGCGGGATAAAAAGAGCCCGGAGTTTTGCCAAGTTCTTTGATTCGGAGCTGGCTGTTTGTGATAAGTATCGCAAGGAGGCCAACAAGATTGAATCGATGCGCCTGATCGGTGAAGTAGAGGGAAAAGATGTGGTATTAGTGGATGACCTGGTAGATACAGCGGGTACCATCTGTAAAGCAGCATCGCTGTTAAAAGAAAAAGGTGCCAACTCCGTAAGAGCGGTGTGTACTCACCCGGTATTATCTGGCAAAGCATACGAGAACATTGAAAACTCAGTACTGGATGAGATCGCGGTAACGGATACCATCCCACTGAAGAACATGAACAGCAAAAAAATCAAAGTACTTTCCGTGTCGGATTTATTTGCGAAAGCTATCCGCAAGATTCACGATCATGAATCCATCAGTTCGCTATTTATTCGTTTATAATTCAATTTTTAATAACTAAACAATTTATCACATGAAAACCATTGAGATTATAGGGTATCGAAGAGCAAATCTCGGTAAAACAGATTCACAGGCGATCCGCGAAGAAGGAAACGTTCCTTGCGTACTTTACGGTGGCAAAGATCAAGTGCACTTCTATGCTCCGATGATCCTTTTCCGTGACCTCGTGTATACCAACGAAGCTCACTTTGTTCACCTTAACATTGAAGGCGAAGAAAGCCAGGCTATTCTTCAGGAAGTACAATTTCACCCGGTAAGTGAAATCCTGTTACATGCTGACTTTCTTAAGATCAGCGAAGATCGTAAGATCAAAATGCAGGTTCCAATCCGCTTGGTAGGAACACCTGCCGGTGTATCGAAAGGAGGTACTTTGGTACGCAAGCGCGCTGCTTTAAAAGTGTACGGCTTTGCCAAAGACATGCCTGATCATATTGATGTTAACGTTGCTGATCTTGATTTCCACCACGCTGTTAAAGTAGGTGATATGAAAATCGAAGGATTGGAATTCCTTGATCCAAAAGCGGCTGCTATTGCTGCTGTAGAAGTTCCTCGCGCGGCTAAGTTGGCTGCCGATGAAGCTGCTGCCGCTGCTGCTGCTCCGGCTGCTGCCGCTCCCGCTGCTGCGAAAGCTGCTCCTGCCGCTGCCGCTCCTGCTGCGAAAGCCGCTGGCAAGAAGTAATTCGCTCCTCACTGAATACGAAGCCTCCGGAGAAAATCTTCGGAGGTTTTTTATTTTCAACCCTATCCCACTCCTCTCCGGCGTTGATGCGTATTCTATCTCATTCGTACTTTGTAATTTTAAGTTTGTAATAATTGAAAAAATGAAATACCTGATTGCTGGCCTCGGCAACATTGGCCCTGAATATGAGCTCACCCGCCACAACGTAGGCTTTCTTGTATTGGACCGGCTCGCTGATCATCAAAAAGTGAATTTCAAAACCGAGCGCCTGGCCGACCGGGCCGAAGTAAAATACAAAGGCAGACAGCTACACCTGATCAAGCCCAATACGTACATGAACCTGAGTGGCAAAGCCATTGCCTACTGGCTGCAGGAATTGAAAATACCAAAAGAAAATTTACTGGTCATCGTGGATGACCTCGCTATTCCTTTTGGAAGCATCCGTATCCGACAGAAAGGAAGTGCCGCTGGTCACAACGGATTAAAAAACATTGAACTGCTGCTGGGCGGACAAGAGTATTCCCGCCTTCGCTTCGGCATCGGCAATAATTTCGGAAAAGGCCAGCAGGTCGATTTTGTCTTGAGCAATTTTGAGCAGGAAGAATTTAAAGCACTTCCTGAAGTGATGGACAAGTCCATTGAGGCGATTTATTCCTTTGCTACCATTGGTATTGAACGCACGATGAACTTCTTTAACAAATAAGCCGGATGAAAAATCAAGTACATATTGCCGTACAAATCGTTCCGATCACCAAACAGGATGCCTATCTATTAATCGACAAAGCCATTGAAGTCATCGCTCGTTCAGGTATCGAATACCGGGTAGGTGCGATGGAAACGGTATTGCAAGGCGATTATGATTCGATTATGAACGTAATCAGAGAAGCACAACAGGTTTGCCTTGCTGCAGGTGCCGAGGAAATCGTAGTGACGATGAAAGTCCACGCCAGGCGCAACCAGGATGTGACGTGGGAACAAAAATTAGAGAAGTATTCGTAACCGGTTGTGTGCTTCTAACGCCCTTGCTGTCTCAGGGAGGGGTCTTCAAATCATCCACCTCACAGTGTACTCGGCACGATATGGCTGCGAAGACAGTATGATTACTTACCCTCCAGCGACTTAATCAGGTTCTTACTCTTAAGGTCCAGCATTTTTGTAGCCGATAAAATCCGGGCATTGATCTTAGGGCTCACTCCTGCGGTGTTGATATCCGTCATCTTTTCCAACGCTGCTTTATACCACGCTGTCCACACTTCGAGAATATGTTGCTCGTCTTTCACTACCGCGCCTTTTGCAATGGCTTCTTTGCTCAGTGTGTACTCTACGGACAACCGATCCAACGCATTTGTTTTGATCTCGTCAATCAATGATAAGGTAGTTGACTCCTCCGCAGCGGTAAGTGTAAAGGCAGCTGCCAGTGCGCTTACGCCTACATTCTTCATCTCCTCTGCCGATACCATCTCCAGACGATCAGCATCGGTATGATAAAACACATCCGTAAAATGCCACATCAGTAATCCCGGAATTTTTGCTTTCAGAAAGGGGGTATGATCACTTCCTCCTTCAAATGGATTGGTATTCACTACCCAGCCATTATCCTTCCCTTGTTGTCGGCAACGGTTCATTAAAAAGTCATTGAAGTAATGCGGAAACATATCCGATTCCTTCAGTACATCGCCACCCCATTCAGTATGTTTTTCTGTTCCTCTGGTCCAGATGGCCGAAGGGTCGGGCATTTTTTCAATCAGGAAACTTCCTCCCGTTTTAGTGACGTCCTCTCCTACCATGTCCAGACTCAATCCCCATTTAATCCCTTTTGCGCGTCCGGGGTCATCGGTAATGTATCTTCCGGTCGAAACAATTTCATCGCCCCACAGAAAAGTGATGGTACGCTCCGGTGAAAATTTCTTCTGATTGATTAATGCGGCTGTTACTCTTGCCATCTCAGCCAGCGTGCCCACTCCGGTAGCATTGTCATTAGCACCCGGCTCCTGCACGTGCGCGCTGAAAACAAAACGCTCGTCTGGTTTAGAGACACCTCTTGCATTGGCAATGATCGTCAGTTCTTCGGAGGGATACATTTTAGTTACGGCTTTCACCGTCACTCGGGTTTTTCCTTTCGCCAAAGCAGCCTTCAGTTTTTCTTTGGCCGAATACGATAACACTACTCCCCATTTTTGTTTCACCGTATCCTGGTAAGGTAGGTTCTGAAACTGAATAGAATTAACCTGTTTTTCGGGTTGCGTATACGCCGGCATGGAATACGCAAGCACACCTAAAGCACCGTTCCGGATTGCAAGGGTGTATAACGAGCGTACACCGGTCTCGCCTAATACAATCTTGCCCTTGACCTCTTTACCTTCAAAATCCTTCTTTGTTCCCTTTCCGAGATCAATCACTTCAGCTGTTACTCCTTCTTCGGGTGTGCTGCCGGAATTGATCGCCAGCATATTTCTATTCGACGTGAATTGCAGAAACGGTTCCTTTTCTCCTTCCAGTGTGACACTCGCTGACACCGGTTCCCAGGTAGGACGGTTCATCTTTCTTGCTTCGATACGGTAAGTCAGCTGCGCATCCGTTTCTCCCTTCACCTCTTTCGTAAAACCGGCCCGTTGCAATATACTTTCAACATGATAAATGCTTTCATTAAAACCTGAGTTACCGGCAAGACGCCATCGCTGCTCTACAAATGCCACCGTTTGGTAGGCATTGTCAGCTACAAATTCCTGTCTCAGTGACTTGTAATATCCATCCAATACCGAAGAAGGTTTTTGTTGCGCAGGCACCGTGATGGCCATTGCAAGCAAAGCAAGAGAGAAGAAGAGCGTCTTCATATCAGCAACAAGTTGATTCGATGTAAATCTAAAATAAAATTGCCACGGAAGTAAAGCCGTGGCAATTGATCAAAAAAAATGTGAACAGAACTAACTCACCGTAGAACCCGGTGCTACCGTTTCATTAGGTTGAAGCAACCGGAGTTTGCCATCCTTATCTTCTGCCATCAGAATCATTCCCTGCGACTCCATGCCCATCATTTTGCGTGGAGCAAGGTTGGCAATAAACGTGACCTGTTTACCCAAAATATCTTCAGGTGAGTAATGTTTGGCTATCCCGCTTAATATGGTTCTCTTATCAAGTCCGCTATCCACGGTCAGCTTCAAGAGTTTATCCGACTTCGGCATTTTCTCTGCCGCGATTACTGTACCTATGCGAATATCAATTTTTGAAAAATCGTCAAATACTATTTCAGGCTTCAGGGGAGTAGCCGGCTGGCTCGCTAATTCCATTTGATTTTTTTTATCGTTCAGTTTCTTAATTTGTGTTTCAATAACCCCATCTTCTATCTTTTCATAAAGCAACGATGGTTCATTCAGCGAATGACCATTGGATAATAGATCGGCAGAGCCCGTTTGCTGCCAGGTAAGCCTGGACAGATTCAACATGTCTCTTAGCTTCTGCGCAGTATAAGGAAGAAACGGTTCGGCAAGCACAGCAAGGTTGCCGGAGATCTGAATCGCAATATTCAGAATAGTAGCTACCCGATTCATGTCCGTCTTTGCCAGCTTCCAGGGTTCTGTTTCTGCCAGGTATTTATTTCCCAAACGGGCAAGGTCCATCAAATGGGCTGTGGCTTCACGAAAGCGATATGCTTCTATGGAAGCAGCTATTCGTGACGGGAACTCCTTCAGATCAGCAATTACTTTCTCATCCAGAGAAGTCAATGCGTCTCTGGCAGGCACTTGATTATCGAAATATTTCTGAGTTAAAACCAATGCCCGGTTTACGAAGTTACCGAAGATGGCAACTAACTCATTGTTATTCTTTGCCTGAAAATCTTTCCATGTAAACTCGCTGTCTTTTGTTTCCGGCAGATTGGTAAGCATCGTATACCGAAGCACATCCGGTTTGTTGGGAAAGTCTTCGAGGTATTCATGCATTTCTATCGACCACCCGCGACTGGTTGACATCTTATCTCCTTCCAGGTTCATGAATTCATTAGCGGGAACATTTTCAGGCACAATGAATTCACCGGAAGCATGCAACATGATCGGGAAGATGATGCAGTGGAAAACAATATTGTCTTTACCTACAAAGTGAACCAGCTTGGTTTCTGAATCACTCCAGTATTTTTTCCAGTCCTCCGCTTTTACCGCTCCGAAATTTCGCTGTGGTGTGGAGAAGGTCTTCTTATGATCACTTAGCTCCTGGAACAACGCACGTGTAGCAGAGATGTATCCGATAGGTGCATCAAACCAGACATACAGCACTTTCCCTTCGGCATCGGGTAAAGGCACCTTAATCCCCCAGTCCAGATCGCGTGTCATGGCGCGAGGTTGCAAACCCGCATCGATCCATGATTTACACTGACCGTATACGTTGGTCTTCCAATCATTCTTATGCGAATCGAGAATCCATTCGCCCAGCCATTTTTCATAATCCTGCAAGGGCAAATACCAATGCTTCGTCGGCTTTAATACCGGAGGTTTGCCTGAAAGTGTTGAGCGCGGATTAATCAACTCGCGCGGACTCAACGATGATCCGCACTTTTCACACTGATCACCGTAGGCGTTAGGATTCCCGCACTTCGGACAAGTACCTATGATATAGCGATCTGCTAAAAACGTTTTGGCTTCCTCATCGAAGTATTGATCAGACGTTTCCTCTGTCATCAATCCTTTATGGTAAAGATTCAAAAAGAATTCCTGTGATGTCTGATGGTGAATCGGTTCGCTGGTGCGGTGATAGATATCAAATGAAATGCCCAGGTTATAGAGACAATCGCGGATCAATACATGATATTTATCAATGATGGCCTGAGAAGTAGTTCCCTCCTTCATTGCCTGGTTGGGAATGGCCGTGCCATGCTCATCACTACCACATACAAACACCACATCCTCGCCTTTCAGCCTGAGGTAGCGCGCATAGACATCTGCCGGAATATAAGCTCCTGCCAAATGGCCAATGTGCTTAGGGCCGTTCGCATAAGGCAAAGCAGAGGTTATCGTATACCTTTTAACATTCTTTTCGATACTCATAAGAAACAGAACAGGGTTATGACCTGAAATAGTTCGCAAAGATGGAAATAGTAAATGAGAAGTTGAAGGGAGAAAGTGTGCTTTTTGTCAGCTCAGTCGTTGCTGATCTTCCCGTTTCTGCCTATCGATCACTTTATTGAGGTCAGAAGGAAGTGAAATAGAGAAGCAGGTGAGTTTATTCTCAAGAACCGAGAAACTGATTTGACCGGCTACTTTTTCGGTGGCCAGCTTGGCGAGGTAAAGGCCGATACCACCGGTTTCCGAGCGCTCAGAAGCACGCATGAACATTTGAAAAAGCTTCTGCTGGTCATCTTCCTGGATACCGATTCCGTTGTCAATCACTCTGATTTCAACCAGGCTGGCCTCGCTTTTCTGAATCTCTATTTTCACAAAGGGATCCAGGCGATCCGTATCAGAATAAAATTTGATGGCGTTATCAATCAGGTTTTCTACCGCCAACCGCAATACACTTTTGTCAGAGATTAGATGTGCTTCGGGTTGAATATCACAGGATATCGTCATGCGATGCGGAATTCCTTTTTTCTTTTCCAGCACAAGAATATCATTGACCATCTCCTTGAAGTCGATACGCTCCGGATGAAGAGTAGCATGATTGATATGATTAACAATTACGAGCCGCGTAAGAATCGTATTTAGTTTTTCAGCCGATGAATCCAGCTTCTTCAGGTAGTCGAGCGCCAGGGTATCTTTCACATCCAGCATGGCCACGTTGGTGATCCCCTTCAATGATGCCAGGGGCCCCCTGATGTCGTGCGAAGTCTTGTAAATGAAATTATCCAGTTCATCATTTACATGTTGCAGTGATTTGTTGGAGCGGTTGAGTTCTTCGGTACGTTCATTTACCCGTGCGTCCAGTTCTGCATTGGTCAGCTCAAGCACCTGGTTTTTACTTTCTATCTCCCGCTTGGCCTTGGCCAGTTCAACATTTGTGCGTTGCTGAATTCTGTTGAACCGAACGAAGACAAAGGTGAGGAGTATGGAAAGAATGGTGATGGTGAGAATGAAGAAGTATTGCGCACGGGCCTTGGAGATAATGACCTGGTTCAGCTTTAATATTTCGTCTTGTTCGCGAATGGTTTTAAGATTTACTCGTTCTTGATATGAACCCTGAACTTTAGCTAAATTCTTAATTAAGTTTTCACTATAAAGACTGTCTTTAAGCTGAATATATTTTGATTGATAGAATGAAGCCCTCTCATACTCTTTTTTTAATTTATAAAGCTTAGAAAAGGAAAAATAAGTACTAATTAAGATCTGATTATATCCAGCAGCAAGAGATAACATCTCCGACTCTTTTAATTTCACAAAAGCAGTATCATACTCTTCTTTTTCTAAAGCTATCTCGGCTATTTCAAAAATATTTTCTGCTTCAAATCGCCTATCGCCTATCCTTTTCGCTATTTCATATGACTTGTTAAAATGAAGAAGCGCTTCATTCAATTCTTTCAGCTTGAAAGAAGAAATACCTAAACAATACTCCCCCTCAACCTTAATTACATCATCACAATTTTCACCACAAATTTTCAGTCCTTTATTAACAAACTCTTTCGCCTTTTCATACTTCCCTAAATAATTATAACAAAGTGACATATTTATTAATAAACGATCCAAGCCTTTTTTGTCGCCTACCTCCCTCTTAGCTTCCAAGGCTCGATTGTAAAATTCTAAAGCTTGTTCAAAATCACTGATCTTATAATAAACCAATCCTATGTTACCTAATGCAACACTGATCTCCATTTTATCCCCTTCCTTTTCTCTAATCTCGAGTGATTTAAAACTATACAGAAGCGCTTTGTCGTACATAGCCTCGTTCATATAAGCTGCAACTAACGCATTAAGTATTCTTTTCTGTTCAACAATTAAGTTATTCCGTTCGGTTATAGGCAATATTTTCATGAATTGAGCTATTGCTTCGTCAGAATGATCAACTCTTCTTAAAAGTTGGCCTAATACTCTTCCTGATTTTGTTATTTTCAAGCTATCGCCAATTTCCAATGCTAGCTGATAGGCCTGATTAGCATAGAGCACAGCCTGTTGATTATCTACATCAAAAAGCTCATAAGCAACATTAAAAATCAATGTATACTTAGCAGTATCTGTCGCAGATGGAATAAGTAATTTGAGAGAGTCTACTCTGTGAAAAACATCTTGTGATTGTGCGTTCGCAAGGTGGCCCGAAAAAAGGATGACAAACAGGAAGAGACACTTGCGAACATTAAAAATTTGGTACACAGGTTGTTTTTCAAAATATATTACATGGAACAAGACGAACCGCCCAACTAATTTTGGGACGTAATATAAAAACAAAATTGAAACCTTAAAACTATAAAGCCATATGAAAAAAATACTTTACGCGATCCTATTTGCGATTACTCTTGCTACATCAATGTCAGCTTGTACAGAAGAGTTAGTTACGCCTGCCGAACAGGCTCCAGGTGGCGGTGGCTTTGAAGATCCAAAAGGTCCTAGATAAATCAAGCATTTAGATTAAATCAAATCCTTTATAATATGAAAATCAAGATTCTAATTCTTATAGCTGCCTCAGCAATAGTTACTTTATCTTTCACTTTTGCCTCTTCAAAAAATGAAAGTAAAAAAGCAACCACTCAATCTCTTACTAGTGAAAATGGAACTGCCCCTGCAGGCGGCTTCTTCTTTGACGAAAAATAATATTAACCAGCTAAAATGCCAGTACCGAGCCCGACTCGTCCAATGACGAGTCGGGCTTCTGTTTCTTTAGGTACCCGACGTACCCGACGTACCCGACTATCACTTTTAGATATATCTATTTAAACCTTTAAAGGTTAACTATCCGAATCGATTGAAGAATTTCCTCCAGCCTAAACATAATCAAGTCGCATTGATTAGTATAATGCTGGGTAACATTACCGCTATTAACTCGGGAGCACGAATTAATAGCGGTATTGCTTTATAAAAGTCGAATTTTACTATCACAAATAAGCACCCCGACCTGACTCTTACACTTAGGTAACCCATTTTAAATAAAAAACGGACACATCATGTGTACTTAAATTGGGCTTCCTGTCATTTTAAATCATTATTTTTTAAAAATTGAAAGAAATCTTACATGATTTTATTGCCGGTTTTCATCAATTTTTCATATATTCTAAACATCAGGAGGTCTAATGGTTACTTACACCAAGAAATGATTCGACATGTCACATGCGTGATCGATTCTGCTACTTCGGAATAGTTTGCCTTCATAAGTGATAGTTGCTTTTTAATATTACCCGAAAAAAGAAAGGGCTATCACTCGTACTGAATGATAGCCCTTGATATTTAAAGATTTGCGGTAACTAAACGACAGTCCCTACTTCTTCCTTCACCTCTTTATGTGCCTTTCGTGGCTTCAGGTTCAGTACCTGAAACATCTCCTTATCCTGCACATAACCCGGGTTAGGTGTGGTCAGTAGCTTATCTCCGGCAAAGATGCTGTTGGCTCCGGCCATGAAGCACAGTGCCTGTTCTTCCAGATTCATGCGCACACGGCCTGCAGATAAACGGACCATTGCCTGGGGCATAATGATACGTGCAGTGGCAATCATACGGATCATCTCCCACACCGACACTTTGGGTTGCTCTTCCAACGGTGTGCCTTCCACGGGCACCAGCGCATTTACCGGAACAGATTCCGGATGCTGCGGCAGTGTGGCTAAAGTATGCAGCATACCAATCCGGTCTCCTTCCTTCTCTCCCATTCCAATGATACCTCCGGAGCAAACCGATATTTTGGCCTGCCGTACATT
>JAHEZH010000281.1 GCA_023251155.1 Flammeovirgaceae bacterium
TACTAACTACCGCAGGTAATAAAAAGCGTGCATTCACTGACACACGTGATGTCGGAGAAAGTAGCAGCCACGTTATTCCAGAATCCGGGCAATGCCATTCTCTCACGGGATCTTTGGAATGTTCGCGTGCTACGGAAGTGGATCGGCCTTCTGGAGATTCGGCGTAATAAACAGGGGAAAATGTTAAAAAAAAATCCCTTAACCTTCTTTCATTTTTTGACCCATACAACAACATACGAAGTAACCCTTTAGTACCATACCCGGAAGTCAGAACTAATACACCGGGATACGGGAGCGAATTTTATCCTTACTAAAATGGATGCTAATGACCTGTAAACGCATTACGTGTCTGGTTTCTGATAATCATTCAAGATATTCCAACTTATTTCTTCCTTTACGGGTCTTACAAATAACATATCCCTGACAATATGAAATGGATCTCGCTTTTCTTTATTCTAGTCACTTTTGCCTGCTGCAAGGACGATGAGTTTGATTTAGAAAACCCCGATGCTGCACAATTTGTCGCATTGATTAAAAACGGAACCTATTCGAAAAAGGCAGGCAATCGACTTCCTCACTTTACAATGAACCATATCCAACAGCTCTCCCCCTATTTAAATGACACCACCGAAATCACATCATTTCCTACCAATCCAATTTCATCAAAGTACATCAGTCCTAAAATTCTCAATGAATGCATCATGTGGGTAATTGAGGGAATACGAATGGATGAAACCTACCCTTCCCTAGAACCCTGTTTGGTTAACATCAATTCCAATTCACAAACAGATCATTTCAGATTAACAAAAAAGCAACTTATCTCCATTTCTATTAAGTATCTTCAATGGCACGAAGAGTATCTTAGCAATCCAAATGAAATTACTAGAAAACGAGATGTAATCGATGCTTCCAATTTTCGTTGGAATTAAGAACTATTGATACATCCATCTACCGAATTAGCGTAAGGAACGATAAAACTCGGAGTAAGAAGTAATACCATTCTAAAAACAACCAATGATCAGAACCTTTATGCGGAACTGGAATATCCAGCTTTGAAATAGCTCGGGGTTCGAAATAGTTTCCTTGTGATTTGAAAAATTTATTGATCAGAGTAAATAAGCAAAGGCCTTCATTGTTACGAAGGCCTTCCGATCAAATCAAGTTTCCATTCTATAGTAACTTTTAGAACAAACTCAGTGGCAACAAGTGAATATGATGAAACATCCGAGAAGCCAAATAAGTATGAAGACTGGTTAAATTAAAATGCACCACTATGTAGAAATGCAGCCCGTTGCATTAACTGGCAAATCGTTCGCTCTATTCCCACTTTTGACTTTCAATTATACCGGTCATCATTCGCTTTGATACGATTGAACATCTCAGCGCCTGAATGGGTCAACGTAGCGGAAAAAGTATTTATGGAGAGGTACGGGCATCTCCAAGCAGAAAACGTGCTCATTTGTGGGAATCGTCATCATAGGAGGCAGCATGCTTCTTCAACGACTCTGCTAATAATGATGCAGCCCTTTTTCGGTAAGCGTCCTTAGGCCAGGTGATCGTTGCCTGTCGGATCATACCAGATCCTGCAAGTCTTACTGCTTTTAACTTGGGATGATTAACGACCGTTGAACTCATCAGGACGGTAACCCATCGTCCATAGTGGACGAGTTGCAATAAGGTGTGGATATCATTGACTTCCATGGCTGGCTTAGGGACAAGATTTTGATCGTGCAGGATCTTATCAAGGTAATTGCGGATGCTGTACCCGCCCGATGGTAGTATGAGGGGAAGCGTGATGAGTTCCTTCAGGCTTACCGATTGTCTTTTAACTATGGGGTCACTGGACTTCACAATCAGGGAAAGTCGGGAAGAAAATAGGCGATCGGTGATGACCATGTTTCCTTTCTGTTCGTAAAAAGAAAGCATCATATCCAATTTACCCAGTTCCATTTCCAACAGCAACTCCTGAGTCGTACCAAAATTAACCGTCAGTTTAATTTCCGGGTATTGTGTACTGAAATCCGCAATGGCCCGGGCGAGCAGTTCAGTTAACCCATAGGTAACGCCAATCGTCAGCGTACCCGTTTTCAAACCCATCTGATCGCGTAGCAGATCCCGTCCATCTTCAGCGTCTTTCACTGTCTTCATCGCATACGGCAAGAAAGTACCGCCCGCTTCCGTCAGCCGGACACGCTTTGCAATCCGGTTAAACAGGGGAAGCCCCAGTTCATCCTCCAGCTGTTTGATCTGTTGCGATAATGTGCTTTGAGTAATGAACAATGCCTCGGCCGCATTAGTGAAGTTTTGTAGCTCAGCGGCCTTGATGAAATACTTTAATTGCCTTAGCTCCATAAAAGGCAAGTTACACTATAATCGCTTTTAACGATCAACTATATAGAAAAAATGAGTTTAGACGATTTAGCAATCTGTTGCACCTTTGACTGGTCAAACAAGAAAACGAAACAGATTATGGAAATTCAACAAACTCAGGCCAGTGCTTTATCCCATGTTGTGGCCAAAGCAATCATTAACGCACCAATAGAAAAAGTCGACATAGCTGACTGGCTATTCAACCTTCCTGATACGGAATATCAGAAATGCTCTGTCAACCACATCGCAGCAGGTGTAACCAGAACTTATGAGGGGCAGCCGATGTCCATCAATGTAGAGATGATTGGTGATGCGTTGGTTATTCAGCATTACGTTGCCACCGAGTACCGGCCTGACTATTGCCGCATGCTTTCACAATCCGATGTGATTGGAAAAAACGGTCGCAGCAAAGTTCAGGTACTTTGGGAGCTAAAGGCGACAAAGATTGACGACCAGACTTGTGAATACATCAATGAAATCCATGCTACTGCCACTCCGGAATTTATGGACTTTATCCAGAAGCATAACATTACTTTAGCGCAGGCAGCAGCGGCAAGACAGTCGGCATCTGATTTACACAATCAGGAAGAAACACCCCTCTTTGCCAAAAGCATAGAACGTAAAGCCTTAACAGGTAAATATGGCATTTGAGAATACGCAAGCGCTTATAAACCACGATCGAAACAAGCGTTTTTCAGTGTGGTCGGTCATTCAAGACAACCCCTCGCAGGAATTATTGTCTTTATGCTATTAAAAGGTGGAAAGGTCTTCTTACCAGCAGATCTCATCCCACGATGAGTGCTGCCCGTACAGGCACGAAGGTAGGAAGACCTGGTCGTATTCTATCCTTTACGGAAAGCGAAGATCGACTGAATCAGCTAGTATATCTTAAGAACAACTTTTCTTTTGCCCAACCATCTTGCACATACAGCACCTGAAACGTTGGTTTGATCAAGTGGAAACGCCTTGTCAATGATCGAGCAACGCTTCCGCTTTCCATCTTCTTCTCTCCATTACGGTCTACTGCGTAACCGTATAGAACCGTTTTACCAATTTGCATGGTGCGGTTAACTGCAATACGACCATAGTGGTACGCAATGGCAGTAGGCCCCCCACTCTACCTGACATTCCAGGTTAACGGAACATTTCATAACGAGGAAGGTTATTTATTTCAATGACCGAAGAAACGTTCCAAAGTCAATGTGATGCGTTAAATCAGTAACAGGACTTTTTTTTCTACTACCTGTTTGCCAATTTTACAGTCTTCAACCCCAAACCTCACGTATGATGAATCCCTCTTCACGCAACAAAATTGAACACGCCTTAAAACTGGAATTTACCGAATCCGATGACATCTGGCTAACCAAACAGAAAACGTTGCGCAAACTGATTGGCCTACTCGGAATGCTATTACCACTACTCCTATGGTTAAGCCTATATCTGTTTTCCGGACATACCCGTGAACTCGAATCGATCAGCCATTACTACTATACACGATCCAACGGTATCTTCATCATCACTGTAAGCTTGCTGGCTATCTTTCTGCTTATTTATAAGGGAAAAGCCCGTCTTGATTTTTACCTCTCTTCTGCAGCAGGTATTTTTGCCCTATGTCTTTTGCTTTTTCCAACCGATAATTTATTAGAGAAATGTGAGGCGCTGTGTGACCTTACTGCAAAAAATGTTGCGATTGCATTCATTGGTGACAGCACTCCACGCGTGACATTTCATTTTGTCTCTGCCGCTATCTTCCTCTTATCGCTCGCGGCCATGAGTATGTTTCTTTTTACTAAATCAGATACACCTCTTGAGTTACGTCCTAGAATGAAATTTATCCGGAATACGATTTATCGCACGTGCTCAATCGTTATGGTTGTTGCGGTAGTGGTCGTCTTTCCGGGAAGTCTGTTGATCCCCGATGATTTTTATAACCGTTATCATCTGACTTTCTGGATGGAGACCGTTGCTGTCGAAAGCTTTGGTTATTCCTGGCTGGTCAAGGCAGAGGTCTTTTTTAAAGATTGATTCGGCGAAACCTTTGAGCTGCCAGCTCCTACCTTCAGTTAAAAAACGAAAAAGAGATTACCCCATTTTCTCTTGCTGTTTTATTTTTACATGTTACCTAATTCAACGCAACACCTCAAAACAGATCATTTCTTTTCAGCAAAGACCAAAGTGTTGGGAATTTACCTCAGAGAGAATTCAGTTTATGAATGTCTCTCGTCTTCTATTTCTATTTTATACATCGCCTTCCTCGGGGCCAATCAATTGTCGCCGACTTTGGTATTCTGCCGTGATGCGCTTTCGAAGTCGTGCATTGTTGCACGACTTCGAAAACGTTGAACGAAGATAAGAGCTTATCACTTACAGGCACCGCACCATTGCAGAATTTCTATCTGGTCCGTAGTGCGGCCTTCTCGTTACATTGCCTTTTATTGTAAATTTTGTTTTATCACTAGTTATAAATTATACAATCCGAAACGTGTACGGTCACGCTCGTTCCAAGCCGCAACAGGGCTGCCCTGAAATATATAATCTAATGTGTATCCTTAACCGAGTGAAAATCCTGAAATCCTCTCTCATACATTTTTTGCAGCCCGTTCTATCTTGTTCAGTAATTCATAAAGTTTTACCGCATCATGAAAAGAAGGTGCATTTCGGGTATTGGTCCGAATGTCGTCTGAGAGCAACTTATAAATTCGGGCAACATTTCCCACCAATGGATCTTTGGGAAAATCATTCATAATATTGCCAGGTACTTTCAATAATTGTAGTTCTTTTTCAATTCCTCTTG
>JAHEZH010000004.1:0-15295 GCA_023251155.1 Flammeovirgaceae bacterium
CTTTTTTGTGTCAAGACAAAAAAGTGACAGCCATAGCATGAAATGCACGCAATGAAATCAAAGAACAAAGACCATCTTGAAACAATAATTAAAAATGGGGAAGGCGTGTCATGAATGAAATGTTGACTTCGTGATAAGGATTGCTTCGGTCGTTCCTCCCGCACAATGACGGTTTATCCATAAGCTTCTCCCCTTCTATGCATCATCCTGAATTCGATAGTCACCAGCGCGGTGGCCATGGCAAAAAAGCGAGGGTGCGATGGCCGTTGCGTGTGGAAGCATTTTTTTGCCTTGACTTTTTTTGGTTACTTTTTTGTGTCAAGACAAAAAAGTGACAGCCATAGCATGAAATGCACGCAGTGAAATCAAAGAACAAAGACCATCTTAAAACAATAATTAAAAGTGGGGAAGGCGTGTCATGAATGAAGTGTTGGCTTCGTGATAAGGATTGCTTTGGTCGCACCGCACAATGACGGTATATCCATGAGCTTCTCCCTTCTATGTATCAACTTCAATCGACAGCCATCAGCGCGGTGGCTATAGCGACATCAATCTCCCCGGCACGATTAACAACCATAAGGTGTCCTCCACCGGAAATGGAAAAATCCGGACTACGATGAGGAAGCAGACGATCGCTGGTGCCCTGAATCTGATATAGATTATTCAACATCGCTTCATTCTTCCAGTTTACAATCTGATCAATCGCCCATTTCAGAAATACCGTATCGGTGCTTTCTACAATTGCTTTCAGCAGGATTTTATCTTCATCACTTGTCGTCCCGAAAAACCAATACAGCAGGGGATTCACTTTCTTCAGCAAAAAACCCGGAACCAATCGGTTCAGCTTCAGCTGACCAATAATGCGATAGAGGAGGGGTAATTCAGAACGTAACTTCACAGAAGACACCTGGACTACTTTCTCTACGTCCAGCTGTTTAGCTATTTCAATCGCCATCATTCCTCCAAAGGAAACACCAAGAAGCACTGGCCTGGGTGAATGGATCTGATCGCACAGTCGCCGGGCGTACGCTGCCATCTTCTCCTCTTTCAGTGGAGTGATCCACCGGATGTAATGTACTTCATAAGGTGAGAGATCGAGATAGTGAAACACCCGCTCATCGGCACCGAGGCCACTCAGAAGATAGATCGCTTTCATTCCGGCGGAAAGATATCAACTCTGTTCGTCACATTTTCAAATCAACTCATCATCTAATGCGTATTTTTACCCACCTTAATTCTAATCGTTTATCAATGACTCTTCGTATTCCCATAACGCTTACCGGCATCGCCATCAGCATCGCATCATTAGCGCAAAGCAAACCACTGCAAGACCTCACTATGTATGCCAACCCCATCATCGGCACGGAAAAGATGGGACACACTTTTCCCGGGGCAACGGTTCCTTTTGGCTCGGTACAACTCAGCCCCGATACGGATACCCTTTCCTATGTCGACAAAAACAAATACAACAAAGATGTATATAAATATTGTGCAGGTTATCAATATGACGACAAGACCATTGTTGGGTTTAGTCACACTCACTTCAGTGGCACCGGCCATTCTGATTTAGGAGATTTTCTAATCATGCCTACTACAGGGGCGTTGCAGCTAAACCCCGGAACAGAAGATCACCCGGAGAAAGGGTTTCGCTCCGTGTATTCACATACCAATGAAGTAGCTGAGCCCGGCTACTACCGCGTGAAGCTGGACGACCATCACATTCAGGCCGAACTTACCGCCACTACCCGCACCGGCTTTCATCAATACACGTTCCCAAAATCAGAAAATGCACACCTCATTCTTGATCTGATGGCAGGCATTTACAACTATGAGGATAAAAACGTATGGACGTTTGTGCGCGTAGAGAACGACACATTAATCACCGGCTATCGCCAGACCAACGGCTGGGCACGTACGCGCACCGTTTACTTTGCCATGAGTTTTTCGAAACCTTTTGTGGAGTATGGAGCAAAAAACTTTTCCAAACAACAGGTCTATCGTGGCTTCTGGCGCAAGTTCGATCAGACCAAAAACTTCCCCGACCTGGCAGGAGAGCAGTTGAGAATGTATTTCAACTTCACCACCGCAGATCAGGAGAAGATCAAAATCAAATTTGCCCTGTCGCCTGTAAGCAGTGCCAATGCCATCGAAAACATGCGCACCGAAATTCCGCACTGGAATTTTGAGAAAACCAGGCAGCAAGCCAAGGAGGCATGGAATGCCGAACTGAATAAAATCGTGATCCAGTCCGACTCAAAAGAAGAAAAGGTAAACTTCTACACCTCCATGTACCACGCTGCACTGATGCCCACTACCTACATGGATGTGAATGGTGAGTACAAAGGGCTCGACCAGGCGATACACAAAGCAGAAGGCTTCACCAACTACACTTCGTTTTCATTGTGGGATACCTATCGTGCATTTCATCCTTACCTCAACCTGATCAATCCGAAACGTAATGCCGACATGGTGCAGTCCATGCTGGCCCATTATGATCAGAGCGTATTGAAGATGCTGCCCATCTGGTCGCACTACGCCAACGACAACTGGTGCATGAGTGGCTACCACAGCGTATCCGTCATTGCGGATGCCGTGATCAAAGGCAACGCTCCGCTGGATGCCAACAAAGCGCTGGATGCATGTGTAACTACCGCGCGCAGACGAAGCTATGAAGGCATCGGCTACTACATCGATCTTGGATATATTCCACAAGATAAAAACGGAGTATCCGTTTCCACCACGCTGGAGTATGCCTATGATGACTGGTGCATTGCACAGCTGGCCAAGAAACTGAACAAGCCAGACCTCTATGCGGAGTTCATCAAGCGCTCGGAGAATTGGCGCAATGTGTATGATCCATCCATCGGCTTCATGCGCCCGCGCCTGAGCGATGGTTCGTTCAAAAAGGAATTTGATGTATTGAAAACAGACGGACAAGGATTCATTGAAGGCAATACGTGGAACTTCAGTTTGTATGTTCCCCATAATCCAGCAGCAATGATTGACCTGATGGGTGGACAGAAAAGATTCACTACCCATCTCGATTCATTATTTACCATGAACCTGCCCGATGAATTCTTTGCCGATACGGAAGACATCACCCGTGATGGCATCATTGGTAACTATGTACATGGCAATGAGCCCGCACACCATGTTGCCTACTTATACAACTGGACCCACCAGCCCTGGAAAACACAAGAGCGCATACGCATGATCTTGAAACATCAGTATCACAATGGCGCTGCCGGCCTTGGTGGTAATGATGACTGCGGGCAGATGAGTGCCTGGTACATCTTCAGTTCATTAGGTTTTTATCCGGTGGCCCCTGCTTCCGATCAGTACTGGCTGGGAAGTCCTTCGGTGAAATCGGCAACGCTTAACCTGGAAAACGGAAAAACATTTGAAGTGGAAGCGATTAATCAGAGCGACAAGAATGTGTACATCAAAAAAGTGTTACTCAACGGGCAGCCGCTGAGCAACCGGTACATCACCCACGATGATATCATGAAAGGGGGAAAGATCACCTTCTATATGAGTGCGAAGCCGGTGAAATAAATACAAAAGCACAGAGCAGCAATGGGCCGCGCTGTGCTTGCCTTTTCTTAGCCTTATTTTTATTTCCACGTCAATGATTTTGATCCGGCCTGCTGCTTCACGGCTTTGATCATCGCTTCGTCCAGCGAAGCATCGTTACTTTCCTGCGCTGTGTGCGATGTGATATAGGCCTGGCGTTTTTGATTCAGTGTCTGAATCGCTGCCTGAATCTTGATGCGCTCAGCTGATTTCTGTTTCACATAAGCCGTGCGTTGCTGTGCATTCATACCACGCATCTCTTTGGGCAGTTCCTCTTCTTTTGCTTCAGTAATCACTTTTGCATCCTCCCTGGCAGCATCTACCAGGTCCCACCCGGCATTGCGGTAAGCATGCGAGCTTTTCGAAACCGCCCGCTCTACGGTATTCGCCTTTCCATAGCTACCTGCGTTATCGTCCTGAGCCAATTGCAATCTCTTCTTTTCAGCGCCCGTACTTCCATAATACACATACGTACCATTCAGTTTCGTATTCATCGCTTCAATCTGTTCATCATAAGGTGTAGCGATGTAAACGGTTTTGCGGTTCTGCTCGATGCTCATGTATGAACCTCCGGTAAGATCGGCACCACTCTTCCAGTTGGTACCGATGCCTTCATCAAAACCGCCGCAGAAGATGGTGTTCACAACCACATCCTTTTCTTTGGCTAAGGCACACGCTACGCGATAAGAGATTCCGCCTTGCGTAAAGGGTTCATTGCCTGCTATGAAAATCATTTTCAGATCTGCTTTTGACTCTGACCAGGCCAGCTGGTGCAATGAAGTTTGAATCACGTGACCACAAAATTCACTACCTCCATTGGTGGTAAGCGCAAACAACTTTTCAGAAATCACATCCAGGTCATCAGTTAACGGATTTACCTGACGAATGTACCCTTCCCGCGCAGCCAGGCCATCGTTACCATATTCATACAACGCAATCCTGATCTGTGGCCGTGTCCCGTCAGTGCATTTAGCAGCCGAGAGTTCGTTTACAATTTTCCAGAGTTGTGATTTGGCCTGATCAATCAGTCCATCCATACTGTTGCTGGTATCCAGCAGCAACGCCAGCATAATGGTTTGATCCTTGGCAGGAGCTTCGGGCATTTCCCTGGTGGAAGGAACAGGAGCAAAGCCGGAGAATACCAATAGCAATGCAGCCATACCCATCACTTTGGGCAGGCGGTAAATGAAAGCGAGTGAAGTCTTCATAGCGAGTTGTTTTATCCCATTTTACGCGGAACTGTTTTTTTTTGATAGCGCTACTTAGTGAGCGCGACATGCGCACGGGTGAACCGGTCTTTTGACTTAGTGAATGTGCCCGTACAGCCAAAAACGCTCAAAACACGTATTACCAGAATGTAGTATCTTTCACACCATCATTAAAAAATGCGTCTGCGTACCTCTCTGCTTTATCTTATCGCCTTACTGGGGTTGACCATTGGCAGCTTTGCACAAAAGACTGAAAAGGCAACCCAGAGCGATCGTTACAAAAGTTTCAAGCTGCGCTCTTCTGCGAAAAAAGAGGCGGCCGACTTATTGACGGAAGCCCATCAACTAAAAAACAACCGCCCTGCGGAAGCGCTGAATAAAGTAGAAGAAGCGCTGGGTTTAAGCATTGCACAGCAAGACGAATTCAGCGAAGGAAAATGCTATCTGCTGCTGGGCGAAATCAACGAGCATATTGAGCAATGGACGCTGGCGCTGGATAATTATGCCCATGCATATTCCAAATTCAATTCATCAAAACGTATGTCTGACGATTACCGGCAGGCGCTGAGGGGATTAAGCCGCATGCATTTGCAATCCGGAAATTTTGATACAGCGCTTCAGTTTAGCCAGGAACTACAACGCCAGCAGTTAAGCCGTGTGGAAAAACAGGAAGTACAGCTACTCCTCTCAGAAGTGTACTACCAGATGGCAAAGTATGAGGATGCACTGGCCGCTATCGACGCGATGGACGTCAATAAAAAAGTACTGGATGCTTCCATGAGCACACGTATCCAAAATCAGAAAGCGAAAATCTATGCCCGCACCAACGAATTGGATAAAACAAAAGACCTCTACCAGAATTCCATCAACACGTTGCGCTCCAACAAAAGTGCAGGGGCCAATGTGCAGGATCAGAAATCACTGCAATCGGCCAAAGAAGAAATTGCCGATGTTTATCGCGAACAGAAACGCTATGATGATGAGATAGCCCTGCGTAACCAATCCATTGAATATAATATCGAGTCCAACAACTTATCAGAAGTAGCCAGGGACAAAGCCGCTATCAGTAAAACGCTGGAAGCAAAAGGAGATGCACCGGCCGCATTGAAAGAAATGGAAGAAGCCGCTTCGATTGCCAGCCAATTAACCAACCCCAAAGAACAGGCCAGTGCTTTTCTCGCTCTGGCACAGCAGTACGAGAAGAACGGAAGAAACAGGGAGGCTTTAGCGGCTTATCAAAAATACAGCCACGCAGTAGGTCGTGCTGAAAAAGAAAACGAAGCACAGCTCACCGAAACAGCGCAACTGATCCGCAAACAAAAAGACATTGAAGAACTCACCAAAGATGTCTCCATAGGGCAGCAGGAAGAAACGATAGAAAAGGCAACCGTATTCCGCCAGCAGCTGATCATTTATGGATTGCTGGCTATCATCCTGATTATCGGTATGGCTACTTACTTTATTTATAAAAATGCACAGGCCAGTAAAGTAGCCAATCAACTACTTGCACTGAAGTCGCTGCGCGCACAGATGAACCCGCACTTTATTTTCAATGCCCTGAATTCAATCAATCATTTTATTGCACAGCAGGACGAGCGCACGGCAAATAAATTTCTATCGGAGTTTTCACAGCTCATGCGGCTGGTGCTGGAAAACTCTCAGGAAGATTTTATTACCTTACAAAAAGAACAGGAGATACTTTCGTTATACCTCAAACTAGAGCATTACCGCTTTCGCGATAAGTTTGAATATAAAATTGAAATGGACGATCACTTAAATACAGAAGCCATTCAGGTGCCCCCCATGCTCATTCAACCGTATATTGAAAATGCGGTATGGCACGGCCTGCGTTACCGTCATGAAAAAGGAAAACTCACTTTACGCATTTATCAACAAAATGACCAGCTCGTGGTAGAGGTAAACGATAATGGCATTGGTCGTCAAAAATCCATCGAATTGAAAACAGCCAACCAGAAGAAACATAACTCTACCGGGCTGAAGAACATTGAAGAACGCTTGGCCATCATCAACAAAGTGTATAAAACCAATTACAAAGTAAGCATCGCTGATGCCCCGCAGGGAAGCGGAACACATGTACAACTTTCACTACCTCTTCCTAATGAAAGCCGTAATTATTGATGACGAAAAAGACAGCAGACAGATACTGGCTAACTATGTAGCCAAATACTGTCCGGATGTAGTGGTTGGCGGCTTTGGCGAATCCGTTGCCACCGGAATAGAGGCGATACAAAAACATCAGCCCGACATCGTATTTCTGGATATTGAAATGCCCTATGGTAATGGGTTTGATTTATTGGATAAGATCGGCAACATCACTTTCGAAACGGTGTTTGTCACGGCATTTGATAACTATGCCATACAGGCACTCAATCAAAGCGCTGCCTATTACTTGTTAAAGCCAATTGACATTGATGAGTTGATCAAAGCGGTAGCGAAAATAAAACTGGAGCGTACGGAGAAAGAGTATATTCAACATGCCCGTGTGCTGCTTGACAATCGCACCAGCAAGCAGCAAAAGATCATGCTGCCTACACTGGAAGGGTTTGAGATTGCCGATATTCCTTCCATCGTTTATTGCGAAGCGGTTGATAATTTCACACGCTTTCATTTTGAGAGCCAGCCCCCACTGCTCATCTGCCGCACGCTGAAATATTTTGAAGACATTTTATCCGGGCACCGCTTTCTGCGCATCCATCGCTCGCACCTCATCAACCCTCATTTTGTTGTGCGCTACTCCAAAGGAAAAGGCGGCTATGTCACCCTGAAAAACAATCAGGAACTGGAAGTATCGCCCGCCCGAAAGAAGGAATTCCTCGATTTATTCGGCCAATGGTAAGCCGAACTATTACTTTGAAATAAACTCCTGCACTCGTTTGTCTGGCACAGAAAAATTGACTTACATTTAGCTATCCCACTATCGGCAAACGACAATGGTGGATTTTTTTGACTAACCTGCCTGTGTTATGATTGAAAAAGTGAAGGAGCATTTTATTAATGTATCGCTTACGGTATTGATGATCCTGCTGGCCTTAAACACCGGATTGATTTTCTACAACCGCTCGGTAATGATTGAAAACAACCATTTGCAAAAGCAGACGGAAGAAGTACGAAAAAACTGGACCAATGTTTTTGAAAGTGACCTGCGCAGAATGGATCTCGGGCTTCGGGGATTTGCACTGACTAAAAACCCTCAGATACTTGGCCCTTATTACGACGGAGCAAGGGATCTGCCCATCACACTCCGGCGCATCGATAGTTTGCTGGAAGTACAAAAGATGGATACGCTGCGTGAAAAGTTTGCCGCCTTCTCTCCCAAAGTAAGAGATTACCTCAGCTATGGTGCAGAGATGCTTGCCTATGCACAGAAAGACAGTATTGCCGATTTTGTGCGATTACTCAATCAGGATAAAGGATACGACCTGTGGAAAGCCTACTCCCCCATGTACTCCAGCATCTTACACTATCAGGATACCCTGCTGGAAGAAGCACGCACCCGCTACCAGGACGCTCTGAATCGCAACGTTATCTTTCAGATCATACTCCTGCTGATTTCTGTGCCGTCACTGATCGGGGTGATCTATCGCATACGCAGAGATACCAAAGCGCGCAAGCGCCTGCTCCTCGACTTTGAAGAAAACAACCGCCTCCACCTGTTTCACCCCGGCACCGAGCTGCCCGATGACGATGCCAAAGTAATCATCGAAAACTCCATTCTTAATATGAAGAAAGCCTCTTCTTTTATTAAGTCAATAGCACAGGGAGACTACAGCACCACGTGGGAAGGACTTGATGAATCGAACAGCGATTTGAATACCAACAACCTGGCGGGTGACCTGGTGAAGATGCGCGACCAGATGAAGAAAGTACGCGAAGCCGATGAGAAACGCATATGGAGTACCGAAGGGCTGGCGAAATTCTCAGACGTAGCCCGCACCAATCAAAACAACATCGAAAGACTTTCCAACGAAGTAGTGCAGTTCTTAACCCGGCACCTGAAGGCACAGCAGGCCAGTTTATTTTTAGTTCGAAAAGAAAAAGGAGAAGAGACGTACCTTGAACTCACGGCCTGCTATGCATTCGAGCGAAAAAAATACATCAACAAAAAAGTAGAGATCGGTGTGGGGCTGGTCGGGCAATCGTACCTGGAAGGAAACACCATATTACTTACTCAGCTTCCTCCGGGGTACATCACCATCACCTCCGGGCTGGGTGATGCTACACCTCATTGCCTGATCATCGTTCCGCTGAAATATAACGGTACCGTAGAGGCCGTACTGGAAATGGCCAGCTTCAGAAAGTTTGAGCCACACGAAGTGGACTTCCTTGAAAAAGCCGGTGAAGTGATTGCATCGTCCATCAGCACCACAATTACCAACGAGCGCACCGCCCGCCTGTTATCCGAAACACAAGAACAAGCTGAAGCACTGAAAGCACAGGAAGAAGAGCTGCGCCAGAACATGGAAGAGATGCAGGCCACACAAGAGAATATGCGCAGAGCAGAGCGAGACGGTAAGTTCTAAAACATAAAAAGTGTAAACGCAGATGGCGGCATGGCGGGGCGCCACCGGGCTATACGCTACAAGTCCGCCCCAAGCACAAGCCCATCACGCTTCGGGCTTTCCGCTGCTATCCCTTGCCGTAGTGCAGACCGTTGTAACGCTTGTCATCATCAGAAATCGCAACTAGCAAGTAGTAAAAAACATCAGGCTGCCGGAACCGTAAATGAGAAAACACTTCCCTTTCCGGGCTCGCTGGATACGGCAATCTCACCGCCATTCTTTTCCACAAACTCCTTGCACAATACCAGCCCCAACCCGGTGCCCACTTCATCATGCGTACCTTTGGTACTGAGGTGACTGATCCCAAATAACAGCGGAAGCTGCTCCGGCGCTATGCCAATGCCGGTATCTTCCACTACAATCCTGATACATGATCCGATTGGCTCTGCCGTGATGTGAATGCGATCCTTTTCATCGCAGAACTTGATGGCATTCGCCAGTAAATTACGAAGCACGCATTTGATCATCTCTTCATCGGCCCACATCGTTAGTTCGGCAGGCACCTTTACCTGCACATCCAGTTTTTTAGCCAGTGCGCTGAAAGACATCAGGGCTACCGAATCAGCCACCACGGCCCCAACGGACAAGCGCTGGCGGTCGGGCTCTACTTCATTCATCTGGCTCTTTGACCATCGCAGCAGGTTATCAAGAAAATGATTGAGGTGCAAAACCTGATCACTCACACTGGCGGTGGCATTTTTCAGTTCCTCCTGGCTCATGGCATTATTATTAAACAAATAAAGCACACCCTTCAATGAATTGAGCGGCCCACGCACATCATGCGAAATAATAGAGAGCAATCGGTTCTTAATCGTGTCGGCTTTGGCCAGGTCATCGTTTACTTTTTCGATCTCCTGTTTCTGCAATACCAGCACGTTGTTGGCTTTTTTATTCTGCCTGCTGCTGCGAAACACCAGCAAGGAAATGACAATGAATGCAATCGCCACACCGGCAAAGGTGTAGGTGATTCGTTTTTGTCTCTCCGTATCGGCACGCAGCTCCAGTTCTTTTTTCTCTGCCTCAATCTGCGACTTCTCTTCTTTAAACAAATACTCCAGGGCCAGTGATTTTTTAATGCTGTTCAGGTTTTCAATACTGTCATTGAGCCGCAGAAACAATTTATGATCATCAAGTGCTTCTTTATAGTTACCGAGTTTCTCTGCCGCCAGTAGCTTCTGCCCTACAGCACTGCGCATGTAGTCAATGCTGTTCATCTTATCGGCAATCGCGTATGCCTTGATGGCGTAGTCATAGGCCAGCGTATGATTACCGGTTGCATTGTAATACGTAGCATAGCCGATGTACAGATTACATAATACCGGATTGGATTTTACCTGTGTTCCTATTTTCATTCCCCGCTCAAGAAAAGAAAGTGCTTTCGGGAAATCCCTGGTTTGAATAAAGATCTGTGCCAGCCGGGAACACGCCAGCGCTACACCACTCCGGTCTCCTACCGCTGAGCGTATTTCCAGGCTCTTTAAAAAATTATCCGTTGCCTCTTTCAGTTGGTTACGATCCATGTACACCGAGCCGATCTCACTATACGAATTGGCTATTCCGGTCTTGCTCCCAATCTCTTGCTTGATCTTAAGTGAATTCGTGAGGTAGCCCAATGCTTTCTCGTAATTGCCCTGGTCTCTGTAAATGTTACCAATGTTGGTATACGATGCGGCTATGCCTTGCTTGCTGCCCGTCTCTTCCTGAATCTTCAGTGCGCTGAAAAAATACTCCAGTGCTTTTTCATAATTGCCCCGCTCTTTGTACACATTGCCCAGGTCATTCAAAAGAAAAGACATCCCGTACTTATCATCGGGCATGTCCTTGCGCTTTTCCAACGAGAGTAGAAAATAGCGGAGTGCCTCTTCGGTATTACCGAAATTCCAGTTTACCGTACCGATATTCCGATAGGCCGAAGCAACTCCCTCCTTGTCGTTTATCCGTTCATAAATAGTGAGTGCTTGCTGAAAATGAGACAATGCTTTCGCATACTCACTTTGATCCTGATACACCGAAGCCAGGTTGGCATGCACTTGTGCAATACCGCGCTGGTCGTTGATCTGCTCGCGCAGGTACATTGATTTTTGAAAAATCGCTGCGGCTTTAGTGTATTCGCTCTGCCCGTGATAAATAGTGCCGATGTTATTGTAACAGTTGGCAATGTTCTTCACGTCTTTGGCCTGCAGGGAGAATTGCAACGACTGCTCATAAAATCCGAGTGCGGTTTTGTATTCCGAGCGCAGGTAATGCGATATACCGATGATGCGAAGTGCCCGCCCTTTGCCTTTGATGTAATGGAGTTGGTCGGCCTGCGCGAGTGCTTGTTGTGCCAGCATCAATGAACTATCCGGAAGCATGCGCCTTAGTTCGTAGGCATACTCGGTCAGCGTAAGTATGCGTGCTGTATCTGAACGATGTTCACTTCTAATCAGCGTACGCAGACTATCCAGGTTCTGAGCCTGCAACGGGAAAAAACCCACCCATCCAACGAAAAGCAACAACAGCCAACGCAACACAAACACAATATTGTCCCTCGCTGTGATAAAAGCAAACCCAAGTAGGTCAAAAGGAAAAATTAAGGCAATTAGTTTTTGAAAACCTTCACCATAAAGACGTAGTCTTTCCAGCGTTTCACCTGCTCAACACGAGTGCTATTGCGCAAGGTGTTTTGCTTGGAGAGTACCAACGGGCTATGTAATGAATCCAATGCTTCATTTTTGATAACATCCAGCAATACGGTTGACTTTGTGGCGAAGGCAACTCCTGCCGTCTGGGTTTCAATACCGCTGATGATCCCCACAATATCCCCTTTACTATTGAACAATGGCCCTCCACTGTTTCCCGGATTTACCGGCACCGATACCTGGTAGGCATTCGGGTTTTCTTTATACCCTGTCAGCGCACTGATGGAGCCTGCACCAAATACAACGTCCTCCCTCGGATATCCCAGCGTATATACTTCTTCCGCCAGGTTGGTTTCTGTTTTCGCAATACTATAAGGGAGAGATAAATTCAGCAGCCGGGCATTCTCTATTTTCAGAATCGATACATCGTTGGCCGGATCGCTATGCACCACCACCGCTTTCAGGCTTCCGTACTTTTCGTTCTCTATATATACCGAGTCATACTCTTTGACCACATGGTAGCTGGTGGTCACATATCCATTAGCAGAAATCAGGAAGCCGGTACCTACATAATTACCCCGCGATTTCTTTTTCTCTTTTTTATCCTCGGCCATATCGGCCATCATAATGTTCTGTGATTTTTTGATCTGGTCCACCTTTCTGCGCAACTCGCGATAGATGGCGGTTTGCTCATCTTTAATGGAGCGGGTGATATAAAAGGTAGAGATGATACTGATGATCGCCACCACCGCTGCAACACCACTAATGGCCCAGTAATTTTTTGCCGGCCGCATCACCACGGTTTTTTCCGGTGCCGGGGTAACAACCGGTGATTCCATTTCCGCATGGGCGGCCTGGAGCACCTGCATGAGGTGTTTGCGCTGCTCATGAAATTTCAACTCGCGAATGATGGTGAAGTGCTCTTCCGCCTTCCACCGAAATTCATCATCGCTCGCCAGGCGTCTGTCCATCGCTGCCGCTTCGTCTTTACTCAGCTTTCCTTTGATATATCTATCCAACAGATCAATCTGTTCCGGTGACAAATTCATTGCTTATTCTTCTTTATGCTTTTCAAAAAATAACTTCTTCAGCCGTTGCAGGCATTTGTACTTCTGGTTCTTGGCATTGTCGGCATTGGTATAGCCAAACTTACCACCAATTACTTCCATCGACAGATCATGGATATAAAAATCCTTGATGATACTGAGGCACGGCTCACCTAATCCTTCCATGGCCCTGCTCATGGTATCAAAGCGTTTTTCCTTTTCCACGATATCGGTCATCTCTTCTTCTATACCCAGAAAAGATTCCGACTCTTCTATATTACCATGAAAGCGTTTCTTTTCTGCCAGCCGCTTTAACCACAACCTTCTGCATACCGCATACAGATAGGTTTTGATTTTGCAGGTGAGCACAAACTCCGGCTGCTGCACTTTTTGATAAAAGGCAAGCACCGCTTCCTGATATACGTCTTTGGCTTCCTGCTCTGAACCATTATTGGTGCAGATCAGATTCACGACCATGGGGAAGTGTGTTTTGTACAATTCCCTCAGGGCCACCTCGCTTTTCTTCCTGATCTCAGCCACGATCAGCTCGTCAAAGTAATACACAGTATTCAGTAAGGTCGGTTTGATACAATTATGCCACTAAGGTAACCCAAAGAAAAACATCTTTTTGTATGGGTGACCTTTTCAAAAAAGAGGTATGAAGGGAAATTTTAACCAATAACTATGAAAAACGCATTAAAATCAGCTTTGGCTGCTATCGTTCTTGCTGCTATGGTAGCGGCTTGTACTCCTAAAACGGAAACTACTGCTAACCAGGATACTGTTAAAGCAGAAGTAATCGACACTGTTTCTGTAGCCGCTGATACTACTGCTGCTCCTGCTGACTCTACTGGTGTAGCGAAGTAATTTCCCCTCATTAAAAGTTCGGGTGTTTTCCATTCGGTGAAAACACCCCTTCTTTCTCCTTTACGCTTGAGCTTCTGATCAAGTCGTCTCTTTCTTTTTAGAATCTTCTTTTTGTTAGTACTCATTTCCTGATGGAGATCTGGAAAGGTATGCTTCACTTTAAACCCTTTAAACGTATGAACAAATCATTCGCCATTATCCTTATGTCTTTTTTGTTGCTGCTATCATGTGCTTCCAAACAGGAAATGGAAACAGCCGATACCGATCAGGCCGCAGTGGAACACGTGGAGGAAGCCAAAGCACAGCTTGCCGCTACGCCCAACACCGATCTCTATTCCAACGGGCAAACCAAGCTGATCAAAACCGCCAACTATCGTTTTGAAGTTGCCAATGTGATGAAGAGCGCAGAAGAAATTGAACTGGCCATCCGCAAGTACCCTGCTTATATCTCTGCTTCTGACAGGCGACTGGAAAATCCGATACTGGAAAACAAAATGACCATTCGTGTACGCAATGAATTCTTCCAGGATCTGCTAAAGGAAATTGATCAGCAGGCTAAGTTTATCAACTACCGGGATATCAAAACCGAAGATGTAGCCAAGCAGTTTGTGGATCTGGAATCACGACTGAAAACCAAACGCGAAATAGAAGCACGCTACATCGAAATAGTGAGAAAGAAAGCCGGCACCATTGAAGAGCTGCTGAATGCCGAAGAACAGATTGGCGAATTACAGGAAGAGATTGAAGCAACCATCAGCCGCATCAATTACCTGAAAGTGGAAGTGAGCTACAGCACCATCAAACTGGAGTTCTACCAGACTATTTCGCAGGAAGTAGCTGTAGCCCACGAAACACCAAAGAGCAAACAGTTTGGCGAAGCATTGCAATCGGGATGGAATGGTGTGGTGATGGTGGCACTGGCATTGACCTATCTTTGGCCGTGGCTGGTTTTAGCCGGGTTATCGGTTGTCGCCTACCGCTACCTCAGAAAAAAGAAAGTCATGACGACTTCCGTATAAAGAAGGCGCACGGGCGAATACGGAATGCTGCTGGTGATCAACACCATAGGTGCCCGTAGCCCTAATGGAAGCACAGATCAGGTAGACCACAGGCGAATGAAGCTCGCTTCATTCGCCTGTTTTGTTTCCGCATGGGTAGTGATTTGTTACTTTTATCCGTAATTCAGCCATATTAGTTTACTTTTCAAACAAGCAGGCCATAACTTTCCGCCTGAAATTAGTGATGCCTGTATCTGCATGGCTAAACCTGTTACTAAACCCGATTTTGCCGATGAGAACATTCCCGATACTGCTTTTTACCTTCATTGCATTCGCTGGTGCGGTTGCACAAAGCGACCTGAAGCTCTGGTACAAACAACCTGCGCGCAACTGGAATGAAGC